>JALYYM010000412.1 GCA_030946565.1 Bacteroidota bacterium
TCAATAGTAAGTACTAAGGTTTTTGAAAAAAATGGTAATAAATATACTTATACCGTTACAGGCATGAAAGCAAATACTTCTATCCCTGATTCTTTGTTTGTTTTTGATGCAGCGAAATATCCTAAAGTAGAAGTAGTAGACTTGAGATAATATGTTATTGATGTATTGATTAAGAGCGCTTTTACAGAGGCGCTTTTTTTATTTTCCCCAGCGATAAGTATTGATTTTTAAACCTGCAAGGTCAATCACTCTATCTACTACTGTGGCAGCAGCTTCTTTTATGGTTTGCGGTTTGCTGTAGAACGATGGTGTTGCCGGACATATAATGCCGCCCGCCAGTGTGATGGTTTCCATATTACGAATATGAACGAGACTATAAGGAGTTTCCCGTACTACGCAGATGAGTCTCCGCCTTTCCTTCAGTACAACATCCGCCGCTCTTGAGATTAAGTCCCCTGAAATCCCTGCAGCTATCCTCCCCAGGGTCCCCATGCTGCATGGTACCACAATCATAATGTTATAGTCGCCAGAACCGGAAGCAAAGGGCGCCATGAAATCTGACTTAGAATAAAACTGTAAATCGTAATTTTTATAATCTTCGTTTTCCAACTCTGTCTTCCAAACTAATTTGGCATTATCTGTGATTATAATGCCCAGGTTGGACCATTGATTCTTAATAGATAGTAGCTTATCAAGCAAAAGCTGCGCATAAATAGAACCGCTTGCGCCAGTAATTGCAACAACAACTTTATTCATTGATTAAATAATTACACATTGTGAAAATTTTAAAATTTAAAAAGATTAAATATTTTTTAAAAACCCAATAAATATCGATTCCGTACGTTCTATAAACCAATAAACTAAAAATGAAAATCATTTTAGCTGCTTTTATGTTTTTTTTGGGTTCAACCAAAGTTAATCTAACTCATCGTGAAAAGCTTGATTGGATGGATATGAATGAACTTACCACTCAATTAGAAACAGAGTCAAAACCCGTATTAATAGATTTATATACCAATTGGTGTTATTGGTGTAAAGTAATGGATAAAAAAACTTACGCTAATTCCAAGGTAATTGAATACATAACCTATCATTTTTACCCTGTTAAATTAAATGCTGAATCAAAGGATATCGTTTATTGGAAGGAAAAACAATACAGATACAATGATAATTATAAAATAAATGACTTTGCCTTGTATGCAACTTCAGGTCAGCTTGGTTTTCCGGCAACTATCATAATTCCTGATGAGCATTCGGAGCCAATTTCTATACCGGGGTTCCTGGAACCGAAGGAAATTGAACCTATATTAAAATATTTTGGAGAAGGGAAGTACAAAACACAGAGCTATACCGTTTTCAAATCAACGTTTAAATCAACGTGGTGAAAGCCATCATAAATAACTAAGAAACTGCAAAGGCAGTTTCAAATTCGGTTTTTCATAGGATATTGGATTATAACAGGGGTGGATTTTTATCCGGCCCCTTTTTTAAAAATTTCCTATTTTATTTAACTATGCAACTGTAAATACATCTTTCGCGACTATTAAACTTTAAAGCTTGTTTTCCATCAGACATGCGAAGGAAATAAGATAAACAGAAAAAAATTGGCGGATGCCATTCAAATAATACAGGAGCTGCGAAAGCAGTTTCAAACTCGGTTTTTCATAGGATATTGGATTATAACAGGGGTGGATTTTTATCCGGCCCCTTTTTTATTTCCTCAATATTTTGACCTTAATAGGATAAAGCGTCTCGAGCAGGACCAATTTATCACTTAAAAAATCACCAAATGTTAAAGTAGTATAAATGAAGTGGGAAGAGGCAACTTAAAATAAAAAAGTGCCGACTATGATAATAGATTCTTGTCTTAAGATTAAATGGTTAAGATTTTTTGATTATCCCGGGCTTCTTTTTAGTTGCCCGGTTTTTTTTACATCTCACCTTTCTGGCCCATACCGGTATCAGCCATATCCGGGATATTTTCTGCTTCATAAGTCCCAGCATCTAATTTCTTTTTTGTTGCTTCAAATGCTTTAAGCGTGAGTTCAATATCCTCATCAGTATGCGCCGCAGTTGGTATAAGGCGGAAAATAATTTGTCCTTTCGGAATGACAGGAAATACTACCACCGAGCAAAAAATATTATAATTCTCCCGGATGTCCATTACCATACCCGTAGCTTCTGGCAAGCCGCCTTTCATAAATACAGGTGTAACCGGGCTATTAGTCGTTCCAATATCGAATCCTTTATTTCGTAATCCATTTTGTAATGCATTTACATTGTGCCATAGTTTAGCCCTCAGTTCTGGCATTGTTTTAACCATATCCATTCTTTTCAACATTCCTTCTACGATAATAAGGGGTAAACTTTTTGCAAAAATTTGCGAACGCACGTTATACCGGAGGTAAGTCATAATCTCTTTCTTGCCGCTTATAAACGCTCCAATGCTGCCCATGCTTTTTACAAAAGTGCTAAAATAAAGATCAACATCTTCCTGGCAACCTTGCTCTTCATCTGCACCTGCTCCGGTAGGCCCCATGGAGCCGAAGCCATGTGCATCATCAATAAGAATTCTAAAATTATATTTTTTCTTAAGCGCCACTATCTCTTTAATCTTTCCCTGGTTACCACTCATTCCAAATACACCTTCGGTGATTAGCAATATGCCACCGCCATTTTTTTCAGCCATCTTCTCAGCACGTTGAAGTTGCTTCTCACAATCTTCCACATCATTGTGTTTGTATTTATAGCTAAAGCCGATATGTAAACGAACTCCATCTACAAGGCATGCGTGGGATTCTCCGTCATATACAATTACATCACGCCGGTTTACCAGCGCATCTATACAACTCATAATTCCCTGGTAACCAAAATTGAGTAGCATGGCATCTTCGCGGCTTACAAAATCGGCAATCACTTTTTCCAATTCCTCATGCATAGTCGAATTTCCGCTCATCATACGTGCACCCATCGGGTTACCCATGCCCCACCTGGCTGCTGCTTCAGCATCTGCTTTTCTTGTTTCAGGATGATTCGCAAGTCCCAGATAATTGTTCAGGCTCCAAACAATTTTTTCTTTCCCTCTAAAAAACATTCTGCTACCTAATTCCCCTTCTAACTTTGGAAATGCAAAATAGCCATGTGCACGCTCAACATGCTGCCCTAATGGCCCGGCGTCATTAATGAGTTTTTCGAAAACGTCTTTCATTCAATTATCTTTTCGTTAAGAATGAGCGCAAAAATACGGCATTCAACATATAAAAATATTGAGGCCATTACCATTTATAATAAGTTGAAGGATGAACTTTTTTTGCTAAAATATTAATTCCTTAAAATAATTTTTAATGGCGGAATGAGAAAGTTTTTATTTAGTAAGTGCCATGCAACAGTTGGAGATATCAATTATAACGTACAAGGCTACACTAAAATATTAATTAAGTTGAGATTTGTAAAATAAATTGCCTGGGATCTATCGGAGAAAGACTAGCCTATAATCTTTCCCTTCGTCTTTTTAGCCTTGCTTTGGCCAGCTTTAAAAGCTTTCCTTTTTCTACAGAAGTTATGTCATCTCCCAATATTTCACCCCATGGCTTCAATGGTTCGATGCGATCGAAAATTGCTTTGACAATTGCTAATACAGGTATTGACAAAAACATTCCGGAAATGCCTGCAATTGCTCCTCCAACCAATACTCCCACAATAGTAATAAGTGCATTAATTTTCACTTTGGAACTAACTACTTTGGGCATGATAATGTTGTTGTCAAAAAATTGAACCACAGTAAGTACAACAAGCACTAATAGAATATCGGTGAGGTTGGAAGAAGTTGTAAGCGTTACCAGCATGCAGATGATTGATGCTATGATCATCCCGATATATGGAATCAAATTTAATACGGCCGAAAGAAACGCCAGAAAAAATGCATACTCTATTCCAATTATTAAAAAACCTGCGTAGTTAATAAGGGCGATAATCCCCATTTCTATAAGTAGCCCTGTAAGGTATCCTTGTACTATTATTTTTGATTCTTTTATTACTTCGATAACGTGATGCCTGTGATGATCAGAAAACACACTTACAAGAAATTTGCGTATCATATTCCTGTAATACAAAATCAAGAAAGTGTAAATAGGAAGCAGTATTAAAAAAATAACGGAATTAGTAATGGTAATAAGAGTCTGCCCTATAAACCCGCTCCCATCTTTCCCCTGTATTTGAGTTGTTGCCTGGTCTATATATTCTTTTTGCTCTCTGCTGGTCAGGTGAAACTGGCGATAGCCCCATGTTTGAAGTGTACGCAAGTGGTGATTCAATTGTCGCTTAATGGTAGGCAAGTCGTCAACAAATCCTGCTATTTTAATAGTGAAAAAATAAATAAGTGCACTAAGTATTATTATGGAAATTAATAATGATAAAGAGATAGCCCATACTCTCCCCATTTTTTTTTCGAAAAAATTAGTGAGAGGCAACAGCAATATCGCGAGTAAAGTCGAAAACGCTATTGGTACGATTATGTCCTGGCCAATCCAAATAAGAAAACCAATCGCGAGGAGGCTAAATAATACAAGATAAAGGGTGATGAGGAACGGTGGTTTTTTATAAATGTTCATTGATATGCCGGGTTTGAGTAAGCTGCTTCTGTCAAGTTATCTTTTTATTATAACAACTCAAAAGCCTTTTCCCCCGATTTATTAAAAAAATTTATTCAGGAGATTTTACAGGAGAGTTTTTTTACCTTTTTTAAAAGTGAATACTTTTTTTTAGCAACTAATTAATGCGGCAAGAACAGTAATGAAAACGTAAATAAAAAATGAAGATGTATAGGTGACTCATTTAATATTTTGACAGAAATGAAGTAGTGGTTTATAAATTCTTTCCCAGCATTTTAAAAAACCGCCTGTTTAAAAACATAGATGAGAAAGTAAGGCCGCCCACAAAACCAATCCACATACCGGCTGCGCCCATTTTAAATGTAAATGCCATAAGGCAACCCAGGGGAATTCCGATTGCCCAATAGGCAGCAGCAATATATAGCGTAGGTGTCTTCACATCTTTAATGCCCCGCAGAAGGCCTGCGCCTATGGCTTGTGTGGCATCTGAAATCTGGAAGACGCCAGCATATAACATCAATGTAGCCGATAGTGATAGCACTTCAGCATTACTATTAAAAGCCCGTGGCAAAACATTTCTTAATGAAATAAAAAATATTGCGCCAAATACTCCATAAAGCAAACCACTGATAAGGGTGCTCTTTCCAATATTGTTTATATTAATCCAATTGTTCCTTCCCCATGCATTGCTCACTCTTATAGAGCCTCCCTGGGCAAGGCCCCACGAAACCATAAACGCTACTGATGCACAACTGAGAGCGATCTGGTGTGAAGCCAATTGTATTGCCCCAAGCGTGCCGATTATTATTGTAGATACTGCAAAAGCGCCTGACTCCAAAGCAACCTGCAGGCTGCTTGGTATGCCTATGTGTAATAATTCCTTTAAAGTTTGCATTCGTAGCACCCATTGATTTTTTCTTACAGCGATATATTTCCTGAAAGTGGAATGCTTTTGCAAAACGATTACAAACACAATAAAGATGAATATTCGTGTGGTTAATGTACCAAGGCCTGCACCTGTTAATTCGAGTCTTGGAAATCCCCAATTACCATAAATCAACAACCAGTTTATAAAAATATTTACCGGCAGCGCTGATATGGACAGTAACATAGCGGTTCTTGTTTTTTCCAGTCCATCTGTAAACTGCTTTAAAGAAATGAACATAAGCATGGGAATAGTTGACCAGCCCATAAGTCGCAGGAATGGCCCGGCAAGTACAGCCACGGTATGATCCTGGCGTAAATGGAATAAAACAGGCGTGCTAAAATTCAGGAGAACAGCGATGACGATTGCAACTGAAGTACAGAGCCAAAATCCATTGTATAAATAATGAGAAACCTTTAGTCCATCTTTACGGCCATGCGCCATTGACACCGTTTGTGATATTGACATGGTAATACCAATGCCCAATACAAATGGAATATTCATTACACTATTTACCAACGCCGCCGCCGCAAGGTGTTTGTAGCTTATAGAGCCAACCATAATATTATCAATGATGCCCAAAGCCATTTGGGTAAGTTCACCAAGAATAATTGGTGTAGATAATTTCCACGTTTTCCACGCTTCCGTTCTTAAAATCATAAGGCGGCAAAGCTAATGTGAAACAATGAGC
>JALYYM010000414.1 GCA_030946565.1 Bacteroidota bacterium
TATTAGAATAGTTACTTGCGAAAGAATTTAATTTTTGATAAAATCATCATTTCAAAAATAGCGATTGATACCCGTAGATGAAGAAATGTATTAGAGCCATTTTTTTTACAATCCTCCTTTAGTTTTAAATTAAATTTGTAGCACGTTATTAAATATTTTCTTAAAAATTTGTAAGTATTATTATGGAGTATAGAATTGAAAAAGATACGATGGGCGAAGTAAAAGTGCCTGCCACGGCATATTACGGCGCACAAACACAAAGAAGCATTGAAAATTTTAAAATTGCACAGGATATAAATAAAATGCCCAAAGAAATAATACAGGCTTTTGCTTATCTGAAAAAGGCCGCCGCTATTACTAACCTGGATGCAGGAGTTTTAAGCAAAGAAAAGTGTGAGTTGATAAGAAAGGCGGCAGATGAAGTATTGGCGGGCAAGCTGGATGACCAATTTCCTCTTGTAGTATGGCAAACAGGAAGCGGTACGCAAAGCAATATGAATGTGAACGAAGTAATAGCCTATAGAGGCCATGTTTTAAATGGCGGTAAGCTTTCTGATAAAGAAAAAATATTGCATCCTAATGATGATGTAAATAAATCGCAGTCAAGCAATGATACTTTCCCGACAGCTATGCACATTGCTGCATACAAAATTTTAAATGATCTGACATTGCCGGCAATCGAAAATCTTAAAAACACTTTCACGGCAAAGTCGAAGGACTTCATGCACATTGTAAAGATTGGCCGAACACATTTTATGGATGCTACGCCATTAACGCTTGGCCAGGAGTTTAGCGGCTACGCGTCACAGTTAGAGCATGGATTAAGGGCAATTAAAAACTCAATGCTTCATTTGAGTGAGCTTGCTCTCGGCGGAACAGCGGTAGGCACAGGAATAAATACTCCAGCGGGCTATGCAAAAAATGTAGCTGAAACTATCGCAGAGCTTACAGGCCTGCCTTTTATTACTGCCGAAAACAAATTTGAATCGCTTGCAGCCCATGATGCAATTGTTGAAACACATGGCGCTCTAAAGACAGTTGCGGTAAGCCTTATGAAAATAGCAAATGATATACGCATGCTTTCTTCCGGGCCACGCAGCGGCATTGGCGAAATTCATATTCCTGATAATGAGCCGGGTTCATCTATCATGCCAGGCAAAGTGAATCCAACACAATGTGAAGCGCTTACGATGATTGCCGCACAGGTAATGGGAAATGATGTGGCGATAAGCATTGGCGGGGCAACCGGTCACTTTGAATTGAATGTTTTTAAACCCGTTATGATTTATAATTTTCTCCACAGCGCACGCCTTATCGGCGATGGGTGTAACAGCTTCAATGAAAAATGTGCAGCGGGTATTGAACCTATAGAAGGAAATATCAAAAAACATGTTGACAATTCTCTAATGCTGGTAACAGCTTTAAATACAAAGATTGGATATTATAAGGCTGCGGAAATTGCCCAGAAAGCGCATAAAGAAAATACTACTTTGAAGGAAATGGCTGTGCAGCTTGGTTATGTTACTGCAGAGGAGTTTGACGAATGGGTAAAGCCAGAAGATATGGTAGGTGAAATAGAATAATTATACATTTTAAAGTTATTTAGAATTTTTATTGTACCTATCGTTCTATGATTCTGAGAATATTTCTTTAATTACCTATTACCGGCTAAAGGCAATTAGCCAATCAACTAAAGAAGCCTATTCGAAAATAATTGTACCGCATAATAAAAATGCAGCCTTAACGATCGCTGTCACAAATCCGTTCAAAAACAATTTGAAGATAGATATTTCCATTCCGGAAAATGGAGAGGTACAATGTAGCCTTCGCGATATATATTGGAAGAATAGTGATGAAGAAAAGCGCTCAACTAAATAAAGGCGCTTCGCAAATCATTTTAAATGAAACGAACTTTTTACCGCCCGGTATATATGTTTTAAAAAGCTATTTCAACAATATCACCACCCAAAATAAATTATTAAAGACAAATTAGGCAAACACGTTTATCGCGTTCTTTCAAAGCTAATTCAGCCGGCAAAGTTTCCCTCAGCAATGTAAATTTCTTTATTAAAATACCATGAAATTGCCTATGTCATAGGTTTCGGAAGTACCGCCTATATTATCCTTGTAGCTAAAGTGGATTTCGCCAACATTTTTTGCAAACCACCTTTCATCAGTTTCTACAGGAACCGGAGAACCTGCGATATAAAAATCGTATTGTACTTTAATAACATCAGGGAAATTAAAAGTGCCAATAGTTACGGGAACGGCTTTAGCAAGGAGCGTCATTTTAAAATAACCAGAAAAAGGAAATCCCTGTGCACTACCTGAAATACTTGGTGACTGCCATGTAATACCTGTAGCCACATTATCTTTTAAAAATATAAACTCACCATCAACTGGTTGATCGAATGGGAAGTAATTACTGTAATTGACATACTGATAATAATCTCCTCCCGGTTTGCGATAATAAGATGAATCAGGAGCTCCCGTAGGTGGAATGTAATCTGTAGTAATAGTTGAGTATGTATTTCCCGCAATAGAAGGAGAATAATTTATTACCGCAAAATGCAGGGAATCAGTGGTGGTTCCGCCCTGAAGGCCATACGTCCAATTTGAATTAAGCGTAATGGGAAAATAATCGCCTGATGGTGCTACGCCGGGCAAAGATGTGATACTAAAGCTGCACGAACTGGTGCCATAAGTAACCGAAAAAGGCAAGACGCCTGAAGTTGTAGGAGTACCGCTGCCGGCTAGTGTCACAATCTGTAGGCCGGTGGTAGCGAACGTACCGGACGCTGAAAAGCTTATGCCGCTGACTGTATTTGTTGCAATCGAATAACTTCCCGGTGTGTTAACTGTTACTTGTAGTTGTACTGTATTGGTTTGATTAAGTAAAATACCCTGCTGGTAAATACCGCCGATAGTAAATGGCGTACAAGCACCACCACCGCCGCCCAATGTTCCGGTAAATGGATTACCATAATCTACCTTGAAATTACATTGGTTGTTGCCGTAGGCTACGGTATAATCAAAAACGCCGGAATTTACAGGAGTACCGCTGCCATCCAATACGACCGTTTGAACGCCTACAGAAGTAAACGTGCCGCTCCTGGAGAAAGTAACTCCGTTTACAGTATTGGTGGAGATAGTATACGAACCGGGCACTGCCACTGTAACCTGGAACTGTGCGGTATTCAAACTTGTAAGAGCAACGCCGGCGGAGTAAGTACCGCTTAATACAACAGGCTTACAGGTGCCGGAGCTATCGCCAAGTACGCCTGACGAAACGCCGCCGGCTACGCCGGAAATATTAATAGTAGAGGTAAATTTACCTGCGGATAACTGAACAACCCTGGTCGAAGAATCCAAGGCAGAGCCCGAAAAATTTCCTGAGATCACATTATTACCGAACGAGGTGATGTTCACAATAAATTCTCCAACCAGTTGATTGGCATTAAACAAAGAGGTGGAACCGGATGTATAGGTGAATGATGATTGAAATACTGAAGCCTTATAAGTTCCAATTTTGAAAGTATCAGCAAATAAGTGCAAATGAAACTTTTGCGATCCGTCAAGTGAGGTTCCAATAAGTTGAAGCTCTTTAGTGTTGCCGTTTGTTGCTATATAAGCAGTATCCATATCGCCTATGTACTGTGCGCTCCCATTTTTGAACTCCCAGCTTCCGCTAGGTAATTTAAGATTACTGTTTTCGACACTGTATTCCTTTTGGCAGCTATACAAGGCTAATGAAACAAGCAATACATAAAAAGCGATTCTGAAAGTTTTCATGGTGGGTATTTAATAAGTGATCTTTTTATTTTGGGTATAAAATGAATTTATGAAACCTGTACTTCATCGTTTACTAACGTGGTTGTTTCTACACTTTGAGTACTTACATTCCTGGCATTCATTTTAAAAAAGCGCTTTTGAAAAACCAGTATCGCAATAATACCGGTTGAAATAGAGGCGTCCGCAAGATTAAATATCGGCCGGAAAAACTCAAAATCTTCACCTCCCCAAACGGGTATCCATACAGGGAAATGTGCATTGCGTATGATGGGAAAATATA
Source organism: Bacteroidota bacterium (assembly GCA_030946565.1). The sequence goes on from JALYYM010000414.1 coordinate 4,073, forward strand.
ACATATCAACTACTTTGCCGTGTAAAAAACCTGCATAGCCGTGAGCCGGAAACATCCTGGCAATGTTATAAGTGTACATGCTGCTGTCCTCGAAAATGAGTCCGTAAAACATACTGTCAATTAAATTTCCAAGCGCCCCTGAGAATATCAATGCCGCACAAATTATAAAGCCGGGATGGTATTTATTCTTAATAATTTTTCTTATGTAAAAAACACCAAAAATTACGGCGGCAAGCCTGAATAATGTAAGGATCATTTTACCCCATTCCCCACCGAACTTCCAGCCATAAGCCATCCCTTCATTTTCTATAAAATATAGCCGGAACCAACTTCCTATTACTGCATGAGATTCCCCGGTGTGATAGTGTGTTTTTACATAAATTTTAAGCGCCTGGTCAGCAAGCACAACGAGGCAAATGATCAAAAAAACATTTCTTCCTTTCACTTAATAAATTTTTGTCCAAAGGACTCCCTTGGAGAGCAGCAAAGATAGCAAAATTGGGCATGGCTGTAAATCAAATACGTTAATTGTTGTTAACTAAGATTTAGAATTAAACGATATTGGGACAGTGAATATTGCAGGGAATTTTGTAGTGAAAAAGCATATATATCACTCATCAAAATAAACCCTTTTCACCCGTTGTGAAATCCCTGTCATTAATTCGTATGGAATAGTTTGTGCCCACAACGCAAGAGTAGGTAGTGAGATCTTTTCTCCAAAAACTTCAACGGCATCGCCTTCCCGTACAGATACATGGCCGGTAATATCGAGCATTGTCATATCCATACATACATTTCCCACCACCGGAACCATTTTACCGCTGATCATCATTTTCCCATTTCCGTTACCAAGGCTCCTGGGGTATCCATCTGCATAACCAATGCGTACTGTAGCAATAAGGCTATCCCGGGATAATCTTGCATTACGGCCATAGCCAACGGTTTCACCGGCTTTTACTTTTTTAATTTGGGATATGGTTGTTGTAAGGGTAGTAACATTCTTAAGTTTTCGCTGCATTATTTTATTGCTATCAATGCCGTAAAGTCCAATGCCGAGCCGCACCATATTCATCTTCCCGGATGCAAACCTGCTAATGGCCGAGGTGTTCGCTGCATGTTTATAAAAAGTATAGCCCACAGTAATTTCAAGCAGCACCGCTGCATCTTCAAATTGCTTTATTTGTTGCTGGGTAAAATGATCTTCGTTTTCATCATCGCTGGCAGCAAGATGCGTAAAGGCAGACATTATTTTAAAAAAAGTATTTCCTGATAAATGCGTAGCCAAAGCTTTTATATCACCTTCGGTAAAACCGAGCCTGTGCATACCGGTATCAATTTTTATATGAGCAGGATAATTGTTTATTCCATTTGCTTTTAGAAAATTTTCAAAGGATTTTAAAATGGAAAATGAAAATATCTCCGGCTCCAGGTTATAATTTACCAGGGCTGAGAAAGTGCTTTCCTCAATATTCATTACCATTATTGGCAATGTAATGCCGGCCTTGCGAAGCTCGACGCCTTCATCAGCATAAGCAACTGCCAGGTAATCAATTTTATTAAATTCTAACACTGCTGCGATCTCGTAACTACCGCTACCGTAGCTAAATGCTTTTACCATACCCATGATCTTTGTGCCGGGTTTTAATAGCTGCCTGTATTGTTTCAGGTTATGCACTGCAGCGTTTAGATTTATGGAAAGTACCGTCTGGTGTACCTTTTGCTCCAATGCAATGGCAATTTGTTCAAAAGCAAAAACACGTGCGCCTTTCACCAATATGTTTTCATCATGAAAATGCAAAGAGGAAATATTTTTTATAAAATCTTTTACACTTAGAAAAAAATGTGTGGATGATAAAGAAGAAAATATTTTTTGATGAAAGAATAATTCGGGGCCAATGCCTACCAGTTTATTGATTTTTTTCTGATAGAGCATTGAGGCAACTTCTTTATAAAGTACGTCCGGCTTTTTACCAGATTGTAGAATATCCGATAAAATAACCGTTTGCTGTTGATGTTGTTTTTGGTGGGCTAAAAAATCGAGTGCAATGCTAAGAGAATGCAGATCGTTGCTATAACTGTCGTTGATAATTGTGCAATGATTAATTCCCTGCTTAAGCTCAAGCCGCATGCTGATTGGATGCAAGGCGGCAAATGCAGAAATAATTTCGTCCCCGCTTTTGCCTAATATTAATAAAGCACATAAGCAATTGATTGCATTTTCAACAGAAGCATCATCAATAAAAGGTATGGTGATCGAAAGCGGCTTCTCTTTAAAAACAACATCAATTTTAGTTGTATTTTCTTTTTTATTTATTAAGCGAATTTGTAAAGTATTGTCTTGCTTTTTTCCCCAGGAAAATAAAGTAAGATGATTGTTTTCCTTTTTAATTCTTTTTGAAAAAGCAATCACTTCTTTGCTTGTTTCTTCATCATCTGCGGAATAAACGATGTGGCCCGCGTGCAAAAAAAGCTTCAGCTTTTCATTGATTTTTTGTCGCTTGTTTTTGAAGCCTTCGTCGTGTGCCTGCCCGATGTTCGTGAGGATTCCAATGGTTGGATGTATTATTTTTTCCAGCAATTCCATCTCGCCCGTTGTTGAAATACCTGCTTCAAAGATGTCCAATGTATGCGAAGGATTTATATTCAACACACTTATCGGCACGCCAATTTGAGAGTTATAACTGCCGGGGCTTTTGATGATGGAATATTCATTTTCAAGAAGCTGCGAAAGCCACTCTTTTACAATAGTTTTTCCGTTGCTTCCGGTGATGCCGATTACTGGAAGTTTATTGCCATCAGGTAAAATATCATGTTTTTGCCTGTGGTGAATTGCCAGCATTTGTAAAGCTTGCACGGTATTTTGAACAGCAATTACATTAGCGCCTTTCAGTTTATTCAAATCAATTTGATCAGCTTCAAGTAAAAAATTTCTCACCCCTTTTTTATAAAGGCTTTCAACAAATTCATTACTGCTATGATGAAGAGTATTTATGCCAAAAAAAATTGTCGCCTGCGGAAAAGAGATTTTGCGGCTATCAAGCGCAATGTATTCCGGCGCCGGTATTTTACTATTATGAGTTAAAAGTTTTCCACCTGTATAATTTGCAATTTGCCCGATCGTATAATTGATAGCTACAGTCACAAAGATTCTTTTCTAAACTTTATTTTTTATAAAATAAACTTTCAATTTTTTTATTCACTGACACACTTATGTTTTTTTATCCTGAATGATAATTGCCAAACTTATTGGTTTATCTAATAAGCATCCTGGCTTTTATTTAATTCTCTTTTGCTCATGTAAATTGAAAATAATACGGAACCTGAAAGGCAAAAAAGAATCACAAGAAGAGATAGCCAAACCGGCAAGCGGACATCAAAATATTCTACCAACATTTTTAAGCCTATAAAAATTAGCACGATAGCTATGCCTTCTTTAAGATATTTAAATTTAACTACAGCGCCTCTCAATAAAAAAAACAAAGACCTTAAACCCAGCACGGCAAAAATATTAGACGTATAGATCACCATTTTTGTTTGGGTAATAGCAAATACGGCGGGGATAGAATCTAATGCAAATACTACATCAGTGGTCGCAAGCATTATCATTACTACAAACAGCATGGTAAAATAACGCTTTCCATTTATTTTTTTTGTGAATTTTCCATCGTTGTCTTCATGCGTAAGAGGCAATATTTTTTTTAAAAATTTATATACTGCATTACTCTCCGGGTGAAATTCTTTATCACTATTCACCAGGAACATTTTAATGCCGGTATAAACCAGGAAGGCGCCAAACACATATAAGATCCAGAAAAATCTTTCGACAAGAACAATGCCTGCTGTAATGAAAATGACTCTTAGAAGCAGTGCTATTAAAATGCCAAACAGTAACACGCGGTTAGCATCTTTCTCCGCAATTTTAAAAAATGAAAATATAAGAATAAAAATGAAAATATTATCAATGCTAAGCCCCCATTCCATCAGGTAAGCGCTTAAGTATTCTAAAGCATTTGTTTGCCCATCTTCAAACCAGATGAATAAAAAAAAACCGAGGCCAAGACTCACCCAAAACATAGTTTGGTAAAGAGCCTGTTTTAAGGAGATGGACCTTGATCTTTTACTCAAGAGGCCTAAATCAAAAATCACTGCAACCGCCAGCACAATTCCAAAAACCAGGTAAGTCCATTCAGTTGCACTCATTTACAAAATATTGCGGCAAAGATAGGTTTTGGAAACAGCTAAAGCTTAACCTTATACTATTATTATGAGGGGATTCAGGTGCGGTATTTTTTTCTTCTCCACCATTGATAAATAAGCCCGAAAAATACGATAGCGACAACAGGCAATGCCATATTTATAATTTGCCATGTGGTTTTCTCTTCGGCTATTTTTTTGGGATCAAGAAGCCGTAATGTATAATCTTTGGAACGAGCTTCGCTAAGGCCGGCATCGTTAACCAGGTATTCTATACAATTTTCCACGAACTGTTTATTTGCAAACTGGTATTCGTATTGGGAGCCGATGGTGAAAGGATTTACACCCATTGGAAGACGTTGATCTTGTGTTACTCCATTCAATACAATATCTCCGTCCGCTACTACTATCATTTTATTTTCATGAATGCACTGCGTCAAAAATGGTGTGCCATAGTTTCTAATGGTATCCATCATTGCCTGGCTTACCCTGTTCTTATAAAGAGAAGTAAACCTTCCTTCAAGCAGGACAGCCACAGGTATATCTCTTTTTTGAAAAGCCTGGTCTTCGGGTGCGTTTCTATTTTCTTCGCCACTTATCAAGGCCGGTGTTTCAATAGTTTTTGCATTAGATGAAGAGCTTAAAAGAATTGTTTTATTAATACCCGGTGCACTTACTGTGTCTATTGAGTTTACAAATTTGCCAGCCACCAGGCCGAGGTTTTTATTAATTACACTATTTTGTTTTGATTCAAATAAGGGAAAATAATTCCAATGTAAAAATTCGAATTGCTTATTTCCATTTACATCAAAAGGTAAAAAATCGCATTGCAGATCCATGACAAGATCCGGGTTGATTCTTACGCCATATTTAAACAAAAGATCTTCCAGCCTAAGATTCCGGTCGTATGCTATTACCTGATTTTTAATGCGAAGGCTATCCATTTCGGCCTCGAGCCTGTCTATAAACCAAAGCACCTTACCGCCGCGCATTACGTATTGGTCAATCTTTAATTTTTCTTCATCGCTGAAAGAAATTTTCGGTTTTACAATTACCAGCAACCTAAAAGTATCGGGTATTACAGGTTCGTTTTGAACGTTTATGGTAAACAGGTTGTAATTCTTTTTAATCACATTTTCAATGAGATCATAAACGTTGGTGCCGGTTGGTTCGCCGTTACCGACGGAGTATGCCACGAGTGGCTTTTCGTTCTCCTTTATTTTATTTATAGCATTCGCGAATTTATATTCCAGCAACGCCTCCGCACTATTTAATTCTGCATTGCTTATTACCTGTGGGCCCGAATATAAATTTACCGGCACCATTCTCTGCTGATAATGTACTAACGCTGCGGGATAAATGTATTGCGATTGCTCTCCTGCTTTTAATTGTACTTTAAGATTAATGGGGATAATGCCTAAAGAAGAAAGGGTATCGGCATATGTCCTGTTTGTGCCCGGCATAGGATCTTCCGGCGAAATAAGTTTATATCTTATATTTCCTTTTGCATACTCCTTGAATTCCTGCAGCAAGTCTGTGGAAGTTCCCGCGAGTTTCTTAAACCCTGAAGGTAAATCACCTTTTAAAAAAATATCTACTTCAACTATATCATTAAGATTTTTTAAAATCTTTTTTACCGGGGAAGAAATAGTGAAACGTTTTTCATTAGTTAAGTCAATGCGATAGTGGAATATTGCGGCCAGGAAATTAACAGCAACCAGTATAAAAATCACTATGATAAAAACCGAAAATTTTTTTCCAGTTGAAGGGTTCATTTGTTAGACTGTTTTCCTGATAAAATTTTTTGGGTTGAAAAAAGAAATAGAAAAATGATGCTCAAAAAATAAATGATATCCCTGGTATCCACTACACCCCTGCTTATGCTGCGATAGTGAAAATCAATTCCTGCCATTTCAAAATAATAATCTGCGTTCCCGGAAAAGAAGGGGAGTTTACTGAACGCATTGAAGCCGAAATATAGAACAAGACAGGTAAACGCTCCAATAAGAAATGCGATTACTGCGTTAGAAGTGAGTGCTGAACACCAAATGCTTATTGACGCAAATACGGCTGCGAGAAAGAACAGGCCAATATAAGAGCCAATAATTCCACCAGAATCTACCCCTCCTCCAGCAGAAAAATAATGTATGGTATAAACGTATAGCAGAGTTGGCAACAAAGCGATCACGATCACTAGAAGGACGGCAAAATATTTACCGGCAACAATTTGCCAACCGGTAAGCGGCCTTGTTTGTAATATTTCGAAGGTGCCGGTTTTAAACTCATCGGCAAAGCTGCGCATACTTAAAGCAGGAATAAGAAAAATAAATATCCAGGGGGCAATCTCAAAAAATTTTTCAAGTGTAGCATAACCAAAATCAAAAATGTTGCTATCTTTTAAAAAAAAAAGAAAAAAGCCGCTTACCAGGAGAAATAATATTATGGTAATGTAGCCGGTAAGGCTGCTAAAAAACTGGTGCAATTCCTTTTTTGCAATTGATATCATAAAACTCTTAAGAACGTTATATTCAGATTTGAAAAATAATTAAACTTTTTGATTTGCAAGTGAAGCAGCGTTTTAAAATCTACGCTTGTCTACATTATGCTGCCTGCAACAATTGATTATTCGCCTTTTCTTTTTTTTATTTAAAGTGTTTCTGAGATTAGAATGAACCTAACGTTATTTGAACGTGAAAGCAATCTTCAGAGATTCTGCTATGAAAAGTTTACCTGAACAGACTGCGGAAAGCCCTGTACCAACAGGGCTTTTTTTTATTGCTATACTTCTGTTATATAATGCTTGAAATCCTCCTATCACTATCAATAAAAAAAACAGGCTTTCATAAATAAAAGCCTGTTACATATAAAAATTAAAAAACCAATTAAGCAAATTATACTGCAAAACTTTCCCCGCAACCGCAACTTCTACTGGCATTTGGGTTACTGAAATAGAATCCCTTACCATTTAATCCATCACTAAAATCCAATGTAGTATTCACCAGGTATAGAAAACTCTTAAGATCTGTAACGACTTTTACGCCGTTGTCATCAAACTCCTGATCCATTGGCTTTTTTTCATTATCAAAATCCATTTTATAGCTAAGCCCTGAGCAACCGCCACCCACAACACTTACGCGTAAAAAGTAGTCATCACC
>JALYYM010000444.1 GCA_030946565.1 Bacteroidota bacterium
ATGATTCAAAGTGCTTTAATGTTTGTAAATCAATACAAAAGTAAAAGGGCCAGTATTACTACCGGCCCTTTGTACTTACTAACCCATTAAATTCTATTGCTAAATTACAAATTGCAGGCAGATAAACAAATTAATTTTAAGTGATGTTAATAAATTTCAATGTGAAATTTTTGTCTGGTAAAAGCTGTAAAAATGCGATTAAGTAGATGATTATCAAACATTTGAATCTAAAAATAAAAGCTGGTTGACTATTTTTACAAAAATATTTGTTCAAAAAAACTTGGTTTATACCATAAACTAATTTAGTATTGTGATAAATTTACAAAAATGTACCGCATACTTCTTTTCATCTTTTTATTTGGCTCCTCAAGCGGAATCGCACAGGTAAAAATCTCCGGCAAAATAAGTGATAATCATAATAAATCATTGGCAGGTATAAGCATTAGCCTTCTTAATTCCTATGATGGAGCCACATCAGATTCGGCGGGAATGTATTCATTTACAACGACAGAGAAGGGTGAGCAAACATTACAGGCAACATCAGCGGGCTATAAACCATTTGAACAAAAAATAAACCTGGATGGCGGTGCCCTAACAATCAATATTGATCTCAAAGAGCAGGTAACCGAATTAAAAGCCGTATTAATTAGCGCAGGAACTTTCGAAGCGAGCGATCAGAAAAAAGCAACCGCCCTCAGCCCGATAGATATTGTAACCACTGCAAGTGCTAATGGTGATATTACTTCTGCTATAAAAACTTTACCAGGCACACAGCAGGTAGGCGAAAGCGAAGGTCTTTTTGTAAGAGGCGGCACCGCCGGCGAAAGCAAAATATTTATTGACGGCACACTGGTAAATAATTTTTTCTACTCCAGCGAACCAAACCAGGCAACAAGAGGAAGGTTCAATCCATTTTTATTTAAAGGAACAATTTTCAGCTCGGGAGGCTATTCAGCTTTATACGGACAAGCGCTTTCGTCAGTGCTTTTATTAGAATCAATAGATTTACCAGATAAGACGTCAGCAAATTTTGGCGCCTCTTACCTTGGCGTAAATGCAGGTATTCAAAAACTCGCTAAAAATAAAAAGTCTTCGTGGGGAATTACTTACTCTTATGTAAACCTTGCCCTTGTGTACAACCTCATCAAGCAAAAATTTGATTACTTCAGAGTGCCGGTATTGCATGAAGGAGATGCCAATTTCAGAATTAAAACATCGGCCACCGGCATACTGAAATACTTTGGATACTTCAGTACAACCAACGTGGGTTTTAGAAACCAGGATGTAGATTCATTGAACATGAAAGATGCTTTCGGCCTGAAAAACTTCAACATATATCACAATCTCTCGTGGAGAGAATACATTGGCAAAGGATGGAAATTGAACACAGGCGCTTCGTACAGTACCAACCGGGATGACATCAGCAATGAACTGCAGGATGCAAATGATAAAAAACAGGACATAACCACCGATCCGTTGTATTCTTATAAAAATTTCAACCTCGTAAATAAGGGCCAATATGCAAATGCCAAGATTGTGTTTGATAAAAGACTAAATGGCCTGAGTGCAATAAGATTTGGAAGTGAATATAATTATAGTGACGAAAAATCAAACTATACACAATACGACGGCAGTAGGTATGCGCAAAGAATAAAAGAAAATATCCTGGCAGGATTTGCTGAAACTGATATTTATATTACCAACAATGTTGCGGCAAAGATCGGGGCACGGGCAGAGCATTCCCAATTAATCGATAAGTGGAACCTTGCTCCAAGACTTTCGCTTGCGTACAAATTTCCTGATAATAGCCAGGCATCCTTTGCCTATGGAATGTTTTACCAGGGCCCGGAGAACAAATATTTGCCATCTGTGAACGCCTTGCATTTTGCAGAGGCTACGCATTACATACTCCAGTATCAAAAATTTACCAGCCTTCAAACCTTCCGCACAGAAATATTTTATAAAAAATATAATGACCTGTTTAAAACGGATGGCACCTACGGTTCATTCAAAGCGATTAATAATAATGGCTTTGGGAATGCAAAAGGCATTGAGATCTTTTGGAGAGATAAAAAAACAATCAAAAACTTTGACTACTGGATTTCATATTCGTACCTGGATACGAAGCGTGATTTCCTAAATTATCCTTTTGCTATTGAACCATCTTTTGCTGCAAAACATACAGCCTCCCTTGTGCTAAAGAAATTTGTAACCGAGGTAAAAACACAGTTCAATGCATCATACACTTATGCTACAGGCAGGCCTTATTATGATATAAATTATGATAACAACTCTGGCAAATACAAAATTTTTGACCAGGGGCGCACGAAAGATTATAACAGCCTTAGCCTGAGTTTAAATTATTTGCCATCTGTAGGAAATGTTAATGCAAAAGGCTTCACGGTAATCGTACTTTCAGTAACCAATGTGCTAGGGGCGAATAATGTGTACAGCTATAATTATTCAGCAAATGGAAAAAATAAAGTAGCCGTAACGCCACCTTCAAAAAGATTTTTGTATTTGGGATGCTTTGTGAGCCTGGGGATTGACAGGACGCAGGATGCAATTGATAATCATTTGTAAAGCCCCCCTATTCCCTGCCCAAAGGGCTCCTATGGAGAAGGGGGAAATGAGACGGACTGAAAGATGGGAAACTCTATCCCCTGCGCAAAGGGCACCTAGGGAGAAGAGGGAATGAGGCGGACTAAAAGACGGGAAGAGTTAAACAACCAGATAAATAAATTTTAAAACAAAAAACAATAATTATGGAATCAAACTTTAATACGAATGCAGCATCACCGGGAAATGATAAAGACCCGGAGCTTTGGAAAAATGCTCAGCAAAGAGCTTCTTTCAAATACCACGCACTTATTTATTTTATCGCAAATATCTTTTTCTGGACACTGTGGTACATCAGCCTGAAAAATGATCCCGTAATTCCGCCGCAGCGAATGTCAATACCATGGCCGGTGTGGCCAATGTTTGGCTGGGGTATCGGGTTACTATTTAATTACCTGGGTGTTTATAAGAATACCAATAGGCTTGCGGAAAAGGAATATGAAAAATTAAAAAACAAACAATAATAATTTCAACAAAAAACTAAAAACAACAACATGAAAAAGTTCATTTTATGCGCTGCGATTATCTCTTTCGTAAGCTGCTCTTTTGCACAAAGCGATAAATATACAAGCGCCATGAAAGCAAACATTTCAATGCTGGATTCAATGGTGCCAAAGAATAACGCAGCGGAACTTTCGAATAACTTTGAAAGGATTGCGGATGCCGAAAAAACACAATGGCTTCCTTATTACTACGCCGCATATTGCGAGGCAATGCAAGGCTATATAGAAAAGGATAAATCTAAAAAGGATGCTATTGCTAACAAAGCGCAGGAACTTATTGATAAAGCTGAAGCCATCACAGGCAAAGAAAATTCTGAAACGGATGTTGTTAAAGCTATGATTGCTACTATCCACATGACAGTAGATCCGCAAAGCAGGTACATGACTTACGGGGCGGCCATAGGTCAAAATATTGAAAAGGCCAAAGCGCTTGATCCAACTAATCCACGGCCTGTGCTGGTGCTGGCACAAAACACATATTATACTCCGAAAGAGTTCAGAGGCGGCCCGGAACCCGCTAAGCCATTACTTGACGAAGCAAAGAAATTAGATGAGGCTTTTAAACCGGAAACGGAACTTTCGCCAAACTGGGGTAAAAGCAGTATTGAATATTTTCTTTCTCTATATAAATAAGCAAACATGAACCAGGGAGAAAAATTGATGACGGAAACGGAGAGCATGCAGTTGATCACTTCAATGATCAATAAGGCAAAGAACCGCTTCAGCGAAACTGGAATGCTTTATTTGTTTTGGGGATGGCTTATATTATTTTGCTGCCTGGTTCAGTTTACAGCTTTGTATTTTTTCAATAATCAAAATGCATATTACATCTGGTATGTAACCTGGCTTGCACCTATCTACCAGGCGTTATACATCCGAAAGATGAAGAAGAAAAGAGCCGTACGAACATACACTGGAGAAATTATCGGCTATGTGTTTGGCTTGTTTACCTTGTGTGTATTACGCTGGCTGTTTTTATTCTAATTTATATTAAGGCCTATCAAGGCATAAACCCCGGCGTGCTTGTAATGTATGGTATGCCCACGTTTCTTTCCGGCGTAATTTTAAAATTTAAGCCATTACGAATTGGGGCGGTCTGCTGTTGGTGCCTTTCCATATTGGCTGTGCTGGCAACGTATGAATTTCAATTATTGCTTATCGGCCTTGCTGTGATTCTCGCCTGGATAATTCCCGGCTATCTTTTAAAAGCAAAATTTAAAAAGGAAAATTAAAATTGAAAAGACACCACTTTCAGAAAAGGAAAGCCTGCAACTAACACTTATTTGTTTGTTGCATTAGGTGCAGGTGTTGCCTGTATCATTCCCGGTATTATATTAAGAGCAAGG
>JALYYM010000455.1 GCA_030946565.1 Bacteroidota bacterium
TGGCGTTCTTGAAGGAATACCGCCGTTGCCATTAGAAGATAAAAACGGTAATGTATATATTCTTAATCAAGGCTCCGTATATATATATCATCTTTCAGGAAAGACTGATACGATACAGGTATTTGACTATTTTAATAGCGGTTCAAGCACTATTTTATCTCTATGTAAAGATGAGTGGGATAATATATGGATAGCCACCAACATCAATCTGTATAAGTATGATAAGCGTAGCAATAAGTGCATATTATGGTTATCTACCGGCGAGCAAAAAAATAATACCAGTTATAACAGTCTTATTTATGATAACCGCAAAAAATGTTTATGGCTTGCAAGAAACAATGCTATTTTTTTGATAGAGATTAACAGTAAAAAGATAACGCAGCCTTTTTTAAGTAAATACTCCGGTAAAACTGATTTGCCAGCCAACTTTACGTTAACTGCCTTTTGGATTGACAGCAATTATAATCTTTGGACAAGCGCATTTAATGGGTTAATTTATAAATACAACACTGCCACTTACAAAAAAGAAGTGCTTGATGCATTCAACAACGGCAAAGGTAAAAATTCATTAGGCAGGAGCGTACCCATTTGCTTTACAGAAGACAAACAAAAGCGCATTTGGATTGGTTGTTTAAATGGCGGCTTATATGTTTACGATGAACATTCAAATACTATCAATTCCATTCCTGCTAACAATAATATTCCGTATGCTTTTCATTGTGATTATGACATTTATCCCTTGTACCTGGACAGGGAAGGAAATATATGGGTCGGCACTGATAAAGGCATCAATGTTTTCAATCCATCTTTACAGCAGTTTAATAATGTTGATGAAAACAGTTTAAGCTCCTCATTTAAAAAGCCTGATTTAACGAGCATTTTTCAAACGAGCACCAGTAATATTTTAGTTGGTAGCTGGGGTAAAGGCTGGTTGTTATTCGATAAAAATTTTCAGCTTAAAAAACAATTTTACGATAGTTCTTTAGCCATGGCAAACGAGGTTAAACAAAGAAAGAACTATGCCTGGTGCTTTGCCGAAGACCATACCGGCAAAATATGGATTGGCTTTCAGCACGGGTTGGTGGGAATTTACAACCCGGCTAACCTTAGTATTAAGTACACAGATGTTCCTGAGTTTGGTAAAAAAACCATCATAGCGATGCAATGCGATGCGCAGGGAAATATTTGGTTTGGACTGTATTCAGGAAATTTAGCGAAATGGGATGCAGCCCGGCATAAATTTTTTATTTATCCGCATCCGCCGCAAAAGGTAGACGTTGAAAAACCTGTATATGATGTTTTAATTGACAGGCAAGGCAATATATGGGTAGCTTCAATAGGTAATGGTTTTTATTGTTTTAACCCGGCAACCGAAAAATACGTTGCCCATTATCTTGGTGAAAGCAAAAATTCCATTTATGATTATGTAGTAAATAAGTTAACTCAAATTAATGATTCTGTTATTGGAATATGTAACAAGTTCAAAGGCTTTTTATTATTTAATCAAAAAAGAAAAACCTTTATTTCTTTTACTGAGCAAAATGGGTTGCCGCTTAACGACGTTTACGGTGTAGCGCAAGACAAGCAACATAATATTTGGATTGCTACCAAACAAGGCCTGCTGCGCATGAATGAAAAAGATAAAAAAATTATTTCGTTCGATGAGGAAGATGGTTTGTTGCTAAAAAAATTTCAGGGAAACATAATAACACTTAATGACGGGAGAATGGTTATACCGGCAGAAACAGGATTTGTATTTTTCTCCCCTGATAAAATAAATAATTTGCCGCCACCGCCTGATGTAACCATTACCGGTTTAAGCATTTATAATAAGCCTTTACTATTGGATTCGGCGTTGGCGCATAGCAATAGTATTAATTTACATTATAGCCAGGATTTTATAACCATCAGCTTTGCTTCTATCAGTTTTTCAAATAGAAATTCAACTCAATATTATTATAAGCTGGAAGGAGCAGATAAAGATTGGATAAGCACCAGCT
>JALYYM010000456.1 GCA_030946565.1 Bacteroidota bacterium
TCCTGCTCTTCAAATTGCATTTTATGCAGGTTATAATAATGTCCTTTTTGCTGAAGCAATTGCAGGTGTGTTCCCATTTCGATGATCTCACCTTTGTCGAGTACAATTATTTTATTGGCCTTGCGAATGGTTGACAGCCGGTGAGCAATCACTATAGAGGTTCTTCCCTTAATCAATTTATCTATTGCGTGCTGAATCAGTATTTCGCTTTCGCTGTCTATAGAAGAAGTGGCTTCATCTAGTATAAGTATAGATGGATTATATAAAATTGCCCTGATGAAGGACAGTAATTGCCGCTGGCCAAGTGAAAGGGTAGCGCCGCGCTCCATCACATTATAATCATAGCCGCCTGGCAATTTCATGATGAAACCATGTACCCCGATCAATTTTGCCGCATCAACCACCTGCTCTTTTTTTATTGAAATATTTCTCAACGTAACATTATCATACACTGACCCGCTGAATAAAAAAACATCCTGCAGAACCACCGCTATTCTGCTTCTTAAAAAGGCAATATCGTAAGCTTCTATATTTTTATCATCAATCCTTATTTCCCCCTTTCTTATGTGATACAACCTGTTTAGTAAACTTATGATAGAAGTTTTTCCGCTTCCGGTATGTCCCACGATGGCCAGTGTTTCACCTGCTTCAATTTCAAAAGAAATATTTTTCAAAACATATTCTTCTTCATTATAGGCAAACCAAACCTTTTTAAATTCAACATTTCCTTTCATCATTCCATGATTGATACCGTTGTGTGTTTCCGGGGTTACATCAGGATTCTCAAGTACTTTAAAGACCCTTTCACTTGCCACCATACCCATTTGCAGCACATTAAATTTATCTGCAATTACTCTCAAGGGCCTGAACAATAAATTCAGGTACATGATAAATGCAATAATAACGCCGGCATTAAAAGAATTATTAGCGCCCCACCAAACTAACAATCCTGTTGAAAATGCCAATACAATTTCGACGATCGGAAAAAAAACTGAGTAAGCTAAAATTGCTTTGATGTTTGCATTACGATGTTGCTTATTTATTTCCCTGAATTTCCTGAATTCTTTGTCTTCAACAGCAAATGCCTGCACTATGCCCATACCCGTAAGATGCTCCTGCACAAAAGCGTTCAATGCAGCAACTGCATTGCGCACTTTAATAAAAGATTTATTTACAGTTTCTTTAAAAAAATAAGTGGCGATAATTAAAATGGGAAAAGGGGCAAGGCTTATTAACGACAACCGCCAGTCAACAAAAAACATAAAAAGCAAAATAGAAATGATTGACAGCAGATCAGAAATGATTGGAATGAGCCCATCAGAAAAGATATCATTTACAGATTCAATATCATTGATGGTCCGCGTGGTTAATGTACCAATAGGTGTTTTATCAAATTGCGCAAGGTTATAATTCAGGATTTTTTTATAGACAGTCACCCGCAGATCCTTTACTACCGTTTGCCCCAGCCACGAAGTAAGGAAGCCAAAATAAAAACGTAAAGCAGTTTCAATCAACAGCATTCCTATCTGTATGATCGTGATAAGAACAAGCCAGTGGACATCCTTATCTTTTATAAAATGATTGACGGTGTACTGTATAAAGTATGGCCGTAAAGGAGAAATTATTGCCAGTCCAACAGACAGAATTATAGAAATATAAAACTTCTTTTTATAGGGGGCGGCAAATGCAAACACTTTACGCAAGAGGCTAAAGTCCAGCAATTTTTTACGCACTTTCTTTTCGGGCATCGGGCAAAATTAAAGGAAAATAACCTCACCCCTCCAAAGGTTCATAGAACTCCTTTGGAGAGTCCTATAGACAACCCCTCTCAACGAGTGGAGAGGGACGTGATGTATTATAGTTCATTATATAAAAATTGAAAGCCCACGAATTGTAAGCAATAAACCCCCTCCCCTCGAGGGGTTTGGGGAGGCTATTCAACCACCTCGCCACCCTTGGCGTATGCTTTTATAAACAACGCTCCCAGGTTTTTTTGTGGTGGAATATAATCTTCAAAGGTTTCTCTTAACTGAACGGGAGCTTTGCTAAAAGTGTTTTCAAGACCGGCCCACATTTCACGCCAGTCAATGTTGTTACCGCTTCTAAGCGTATTGTCCAAAGCATCAATTATTGGTTTGTTTACATCCTTTGCGCCTGTCTGCTTCGTGGAGATAATGTGGGCTTCCGGTGCATATTTTAGTATCTGCTTAAGATTTTTATATCCCCCACAAGAGCCCAGCATAATAATTTTAGCGTCATCAGGAAGTTGCTCTATAGTGTAAGGCAGATGATAGCTATGCCCCCTGTGAATTACTATTGAAGGCTTTAAACCAATATTATCAAGATAATCTATCAGGTCTTTTTGCGCAGCAGCATCTTTATCTGTTTCATTGTCCAGCGGGAGGTTTGCATATATCCATACCGGCTTACCCTTGATGGATTTTATTTCAACCCATTCTTTTTTTTGTGTTACCTGCCAATCACTTCTTGGAAAAGAGGTCATGTAACTATTGTAAGATTCTTTCCCATCTTTATCACCATAAAAAAATACCTGCTCAATGATGCGGCCTGTATCATCAGCAAGCGAATTATAGCTAACCGTGTATACAGGCGGAATTCCAATTTCTTTTGAAAGGTCAATTCCATTTTTATCATCGGCAGAAAGAAAGATCATCTTTAAAAGATTATATATCTTTTGCCCATGCTCGTTATTTTCCTTTAAGCATCGTTGCTCGTTGTTCTTTACATTTTCAATCATGGATTTTTGAATCTCCGGATCGGTAATGCTTCCGTAAGAATCTGCCACATCCACGGCATCTTCAAGCGTGCCTGTTTTTTCAAGATTTGATACGAAAGCCTGCATCAATGTGTTAGAATTTTCGGGCATCGTTTTTAAAAAAGCATCCAGCCGGTTGTAACCGGCAGCCATCTTTATAAACTTTTTAAAATGATCGAAGTGAACCGTCATTAACAGGGAATCACCATGTGGCACAGGCCCCATTTTTTGCATCAGCCGGTCAAAACTATTTTTATAGCTTGATGTATAAATATCATTCTCTCCAAATACAATCATATAATACAAGTCAACTGCATTTAAAGGCTCAATAGCCCTGAAACGAACAGAGAGATTTGGAATTTCATGCAGGTTATTTATCGGGTTAATAAAATGCTGTATGGCTTTCATTTGCAGCATGTCAACCAGACCGTTAGGCCCAAGCATAGCCACAGGAGTATCTCCTTTTACCAACCTTCCGTAGTAATCTATTTCAGTATTCACAAGCAATTTGTAATAGCCAACGCTATCATAGTTACGGTCAGAAGTGCCTGCAAATTTTGAAATATTTTCTATAGTCTGCTTGCCACTGATAAGATCATCAAGGAAAGGAAAATAAAACAAGGCGCGATTGATTGTGCTTAATTGCACAACCGTTTTTATCCGCGGGTCATCAATCTTTCTTATCAATTTTCCCTGCCGGCTGTTTGAAGATTGTGCGTATGAATATAATTGGCTGGGGTTATTATCGAACGCTTGTATTACCAGCGAATCAGCAAATGGTTCATTAACGTAAGGGCCTAAGTTTGCCAATATTTTATCAGGATAGAGTTTGCAAAATTTTCTAAATAATATTATTTTGCTCTCTTTATAACCGGGGTTATCACTAAATACTTCACTATTGATCATGCCTACTTCATAAGGAACTTTTTCTATGAATGGCGACATACTTTCTCCCTTGATATTAGCTGCAAGTATTTCATTAAAATTATCAACTAACAAAGGAGCAAGTGCAGGAGAAATCTTGTGCGATTTCCAATCATTAGTGAATGTCTTTA
>JALYYM010000502.1 GCA_030946565.1 Bacteroidota bacterium
GATAAGCTTACAGCAAAATATGGCAAGGAACAAAAGATCGTTTTGCAAACGAATGGCGATTTGATGACAGAAAAGATTCTTGATACTCTTTTAGAAAAAGGGCTAAAGGCTATCTCCATCGCTTCACTTGATCGCTTTCATAAATATGCCGGCGCAAAGCTTGAACCTTTAAAGAAATTGTTTGACTCACGGGGTCTAATCGACGCAATGCCCTTCCTAATCGTAGGAAAGAAGGGCGGCACACTTGATCCGTCTGCAAAATATTATACTTACTTCGGCGCTAATGAAGAGATGTGGCTTGGCGGCAATTGGGCGCGGGGCCGTGCCATGGAAAACGGAATATGGCTACAGGATCCAACACATAATTTTTGCGCCATACAATCAGGCGCACGTAATTTCTTAGGCGGATATGATGATGTGATACAGGAAGTGAGCATACAGCTTTGGGCGATTAATCCATGCTGCCCCGGCACTAAATACCCAATGGGTGATGCACGTAAAGAAAAAGTAGCCGATGTATTATTACGCATGACGAAGAGCGAGATCTTTAAAAAGCTTAATGATGGCGAACCCTACAAAATGGGTGAAAGCGTAGGCATTACAGAAGCTTATGCAAAAGACAGAGGCAAAGATTTAAAAAACATTTGCCTTTGGTGCGATGAATTTTTTACTCACCATTTTGATATGAAAACGATGGACGCGAAAACGGAGGAAGCAAAGAATATTCCTGTTGAGCCTTTTGAAAGAGCGGTACTATAAATTTTTTTATACATGAAGATGTAAAGGCTTTCCTAAATCAAAAAGCTTTTTGGGCTTTAGCCTGAAACCATTGATCATAAACCTTCCAAAGCCTTCAAAGCTTTTTTGAGATTAATTCCCTTCCCTAACACTCCTTTAAAAATATCTCCCTGCTCTTTCATCCGGTCAATAGAATTATGGATCGTATAATTTTTTATCTCGAGCCCTTTAGTTACTTCTTCCCAATGCATAGGCATGCTTACCGTAGCGCCGGGCTTTGGCCGTAAAGAATAGGCTGCTGCAACTGTTGCCTGTGGCCGGTTTTGCAAAAAGTCAATGTACATTTTCCCATCACGGTCGGCGGTCTTCCGTTCTATGGTTGTGTAAGCAGGTAGTTCGGCATGAATTTTTTTAGCGATCGCCCTTGCAAATTCTTTTGAATCTTCATAGGTATATTTTGCACCAAAAGGAATATAAATGTGCAGGCCGGTAGAGCCGGAAGTTTTACAAAAAGAGGTTATGCCGATAGCATCTAATATTTTCTTTGTTGTGCAAGCTGCGTCTATCACCTGCTTAAAAGTATTTTTATCAGGATCAAGATCTATGATGCACCAATCAGGCTTGTCTGGCGATTGCACCCGGCTGCTCCACGGGTTCATTTCAATACAACCTAAAGAAGCCATATACAAAAGGCTGGCTTCATTGCTGGCAACTAAAAATTCTTTATCACGATTATCACCGTCGCTATGGTAGGGAAATGTTTTCATCCAATCAGGCACTTTGCCTTTTACATCTTTTTGATAAAAAGCTTTGCCGGTAATTCCATTTGGATAGCGGTTAAGCGTTTGTGGCCTGTCTTTTAAATAAGGTAAAATAAAAGGCGCAGCCTGGTAATAATAGTTGATCATGTCACGCTTGCTTACTTTGTCTGCCGGCCAATACAACTTGCTTAAATTAGTAAACTTAAGCTCGTGGCCGCCCACGTTTCTCGTTTGCATTTTCTCTGTTGGGTTCAGTAAAGTTTTCCTTTCCTTCTTCCCGGGCGACGTAATCATTTTATCTTTCACGAGTTTGTTTTGATTATGAATTATTTTTTCTGTTTCAATGGGTTGTTCCCTTACAACCTCCTTTGCATTTTTATCCGGCCTCAAGCCTTTAAAAGAAGGATGCCGGATTGCGCCATCTTTTGTTATTTCACGATAACTTATTTCACAAACGATCTCCGGCCTTACCCAAGTTACCTCTGCCTTTGGCGGGTTCGGTCGAAAGCGGGAAGGCTTGTTATATTCGGGGATACTTTTAAAGGGACAGGTTTTTGTTTCATAAGGTTTTAATGTGTCTAAAATTTCTGCCTGTACCTTATTAGGAAAACCTGTGCCTACCAATCCTATAAATTGCAATTCGTCATTATTATACCACGCTAAGAGCAACGCACTAAACAGTTTAGAAGTGTTCTCGTTTTTCGTGTAGCCGGCAATGATAGCTTCCTGGAAATTCTGCGTTTTTATTTTAAACCAGTCTTTTGTTCGCAGGCCTGGTGAGTAAATGCTTGCGGCTCTCTTTGCGATGATGCCTTCCAACCCAAGCTTGTCTGCGAGTTCAAAAAAGGCAGTACCTTTTTCATCAAAATTTTCACTTAGCTTAATCAAGGGAATGTGAGGCATTACTGACCGCAGAATATCGCGGCGTTCCGTAAGCGGCAAGCCTGTTAGATATTTTCCGTTAAGCCACAGAATATCAAAAATATAAAAGGCGAGTTGGCCATCGGCTTCACTGCGCCATGATTGCAAGCCACTGAAATCAGCAAGGCCTTTTTCATTAAGGACCGCTATTTCGCCATCGATAACTGCATTTATTTTCCACGTCTTCAATGCCTGGTAGAGCGGGTAAAATTTTTCATTAAAAGATTTATTATTTCTTGATTTTATGTCCACTTCGCCTACTGGCAAATAAGAATTCTCACAAGAATAATTTATGTAGGCAATTGCACGGTAGCCATCCCATTTTATTTCATATAGCCAGCCGGGTTCATCTGTAGCTTTGTCAACCAATGTGGCAAGCATCGGTTGTACATCCTGCGGAAAGGGAGAAGAACTAATTTTTTGCAGGT
>JALYYM010000503.1 GCA_030946565.1 Bacteroidota bacterium
GATAAGCTGTCGTGCTTTTTTGTTTTATGTAAAGACCCACATTCACTGTATCCTTTGCAACTGAAAGTATCTTGAAAAGCATAATTCTTCCAGAATTATCCCGCAACTCAGCAAAATGGTTTTGATAAGACGAGATCGTAACAATTACATTGCTATCCCGGAACGCAGGAAACCAGTTTTTCCAATTATTAAAATTGTTTAATTGAGCGAATACCATTGAGTCAGGCGCATCTATTCGTATGGATTTCGATACAGTAACTTTTGAGGGAAGAAATAAAGTAAAGGCAGTGAAAACAAAAAGGAGTAAGACAATCCCCGTTATAAAAAATTTAATTTGTCGCATTAAGTATTAGTTCTCACCGCTGGGTTTTTGCAAACTTTTCCTGCTTTTTAATACCTCAACGTTGTATCAAAAATAACTTTGCCTTCCTCCTTTGCTTTTTTCTTAAAAAATCCTCTTAAAAGAAAATTATGCTGCACTGCCTCGAGATCGTCATTGAGCTTTTTAGTGCCTGATTGTAAGTTTTGCAACGTCGCTTTTATGTTGGCTGCTGCCTGCTGATCGTGTAGTAATAGACCCACTGGTGTTTTAGGATCACTTAGTGAGCTGTTCAAATTATCTACGCCTTTGTTAAGGCTTACGCTTGTTGTTTTTAGGTTGTTCATCACACTGTCTGATGTATTGGCCACGAGCTGCAATTGCGAGATCGTTTGCCTTAGCCTGCTAAATATTATGGTATCAGTTACGAGATCATTTGCAAGTGTTCCTTTATCATTGAGATGCGACGTGTATGCGGTAACGTTAGTAGAAAGCCGGTCAAGATTTTGAGAAGCTCTTTTTAAAATTAAAGTTGTTGCATTGAGCTGCTCGTAGAGGCTTTCATCTGTTAATAGTTTTCCTATGGAACCTTTACCATTTGCGATCTGGCCGCTTATCACTTTAAGATCATTAGTGATGGTATACAGGTTATCGTTATTTTTTGAAAGCGTGTTCATCATTTCATCAGTGTTTAGTAATGCATCATTATTTAATACATCACCAGACTCTATCTTTGGCGTTCCGGCTGTACCTCCATAGATTTCTATTATTTTATTCCCTATCAAACCATCCGAACTAAGTTTTGCTTTTGCATCTTTATGAATGTATTGTACCGATTGGTCTTCTATACTCAGGTCAACCTCCACCCTGCCATTGCCACGAAGAGCCACGTTTTTTATAGTGCCCACCTTTACCCCGGAGAACCAAATATTATTTCCTTTTTGCAATCCGTTCACATTCCCAAAGAATGCTTTAACTGTTATTGATTTTGCAAAAGCTTTTTTTTGTGAACCGAGAGTGAGCACAGTTAATATTAAAATAGCAAGGCCGAGGAAAATAAATATCCCAAGTATTACTGATCGTTGGTTACTGGAAACTTTCATTATTGATTTATAAAATTATAATTATAAAAATTTTGTATTCTTTCATCATCGGAAGCAAAAACTTCTTCAAATGTACCCTGCTTTATAAATTTACCGTCATACATCATCGCTATTTTATCTCCCGTAGTTTTTGCACAGGTAAGATCGTGCGTAATGATGATGGAGGTGGTATTAAATTTATGCCGCACATGATTGATGAGCTTGTTGATCTCGATGCTTGTAATTGGGTCCAGTCCTGATGTTGGCTCATCATACAGCATTATTTGCGGACGCAAAATTAACGTACGAGCGATGCCTATTCTTTTTCTTTGGCCACCGGAGAGTTCAGATGGCATCTGGTTTATCGTTTGTAATAAACCCACATCTTCCAATACGGATTCTATTTCGTTAGTAACATCCTGCCTCGATAAATGTTTTGCATTTCTCACCAAAGGGAAGGCAAGGTTTTCACGCACCGACATGCTATCGTACAACGCACTATTTTGGAAAGAAAAACCCACCTGTAGCCGCAGTTCCTGTAACTCTTTAGTATTAAGCATATCAACTTCTTTCCCTAAAACATTTACTGTGCCGCTATCTTGTTTTAATAAGCCACAGACAATTTTTATTAAAACAGATTTACCGGTTCCTGACCTGCCAAGCACCACCACATTTTCTTTCCTTCGCACATCAAGGCTAACTCCTTTCAACACATGATTGCTTCCAAAAGACTTGTATAAATCTTTTATAGAAATCACTAATTCATTATGGTTGTTATTTGTATTTGAACTCTCCATGCTACCTGATGCTGTTGGTAATTTGAACAATAAGAATTTCTTCAATAAATATCAGGAACATGGATAATACTACTGAAGAATTAGCTGCCTTTCCCACTCCCTCTGTTCCGTTAGATGCATTAAACCCTTTATAGCAACCAACGATGCCAATAGTAAATCCATAAGCAATGCTTTTAACCACGGAGGAAATAATATCCAAAAAAGAAATCCTTTCAAACGCTGCCTGGAAGAAGGACACGAAGCTCGTCATCTCATTTGAATGCACATTAATGTAAGCGCCTAACATCGCCACACCACCGGTGTAGCACATCAGCAGTGGAATCATGAGTGTGGTAGCCAATACCCGGCTTACAACTAAAAATTTAAATGGGTTTACGGCAGAAACTTCCATAGCGTCTATCTGCTCCGTCACCTTCATTGAACCCAATTCCGCCCCGATATTAGAACCCACTTTTCCTGCGGCTATCAATGCCGTTACCAATGGTGCCAACGCTCTTATAATGGCAATGGCAACCAGCGAAGGCAACCACGAAGCAGCGCCAAACTCTGCTAATGACGGCCTTGATTGCTTTGTAAACACCAGACCGGTGATAAAGCCCGTAAGCGTGATTAAGAAGAGAGATTTGTAACCCACTTCATAGCATTGTTTTATGATCTCTTTAAACTCGTAAGGTGGCTTAAATACTTCTTTAAAAAATCTTATAATAAACTGGAACGCACTGTTCAGGCCAAGAAAAAAATCATCAATCTTCGCGGTAAGAAGGTGTTGCCTGGGTGTTTTTGAAATCATACTTAATCAATATGGAGAAAATTTTCTTCTAAAGATATTATAATTGATTGTGCAAAGATGGGCAAAGAAAAACGAACGATTAAAAGTTTTTCTACAGTTATCAACCACAACATGCCATAAAATATCACTGGCCGATAAGTAGAAAATATGCAACAATCAAAACATAACGACAATTCATTTGTTTGTATAAGTAATGAGGCAATTGAAGGCATGTGTTTTGTTGCATTGTAAAAAAAATTAAGTTATGCTAAAGAAACTCTTTTATTTTTTATTAGTCTCCGCCTTCATAGCGGCAGGCTGTAAGTCAACACGCATAAATAATATGAATACCAATAACACAGATACAATGATAAAAACGGCTGTTAATAGTCTGGACCTGCCGGCCCCTTATGCTACACCATCTGTTAGAAATAATTCGAAAGTGATCGGCTGGCCTGCTAGCAAAACTCCGGTGGCGCCCGAAGGCTTTACCGTAACTGCTTTTGCGGAAGGGCTCGATAATCCCAGGTGGATGTATGTTGCGCCCAACGGGGATATTTTTGTGGCGGAAGCAAACACCGTGAGTGATGGCTTTGCTAAAACCACCGGCGATGAAGAAAGATCTAAAAGCAACAACAGCATTCTTTTATTTCGTGATGCCAATCATGATGGCATCCCTGAAATTAAAAAAGTTTTTATGACAGGGCTGAACAGGCCGTTCGGCATGCTAATATTGAACAACCAGTTTTATGTTGCGAATACCAATGCTGTGCTGGTATTTCCTTATGAAGAAGGACAGACTGAAATAACCGCAACCGGTAAAAAAATTCTTGATCTTCCGGCAGGAGGTTATAATAATCACTGGACAAGAAACCTGCTTGCAAGCCGTGATGGTAAAAAAATATTTGTAACGGTTGGCTCAGGCAGTAATGTTGCCGAGCATGGCCCGGAAAATGAACTTCGCCGGGCGGACATACTTGAAATAAATCCTGATGGAAGTGATGAAAAAATTTATGCAAGCGGGCTAAGAAACCCGGTGGGATTAGGTTTCGCACCAGGAACGAACATATTGTGGACGGCGGTAAATGAAAGAGATGCTTTAGGTGATGACCTCGTTCCTGATTATACTACCAGCGTAAAGGAAGGCGCATTTTACGGATGGCCTTATGCTTATTTTGGACAAAATGAAGACCCAAGGCGTAAAGGTGAAAGGCCGGACCTTGTCGCAAAAGCAACAGTTCCCGATGTTCCCCTGGGGGCACACACGGCTTCGCTTGGGCTTGCTTTTAATGAAAAAAATTATTTTGATGGGAAATATAAAGGGGGGCTTTTTGTTGCACAACATGGCTCCTGGAACCGTAGTGTTCTTTCAGGCTATAAAGTAATTTTTGTTCCTTTTGAAAATGGAAAACCTTTAGGGCCGATGCAGGATTTTTTAACAGGCTTTATCGCTGATGAAAGTAACAGCCGCGTGTATGGCAGACCGGTAGGCGTTGTATTTACGCACGATGGATCAATGTTGGTAACGGATGATGCAAGTGATAGGATATGGCGCGTTACAGAGGTGAAAAAATGAGTTTTATTATTTCCGTTGACTTATGTCCTTTTGCCCCGGTATTATTTATCGGGGTTTATTTTGCTGGTTGGTGATTTATATTTTTACGATCTTGATTTTGGATTTATTTCTAAGTGCTTCGACATTGCCATTTAAGCTATTTTTAGAGTGACGAGACAAAAGGATTTTATTGCTTCAACATTTCCCAAATATCAATTCCAAACTCTTCTTTTATGGCTCTTAAGTAAAATACATTAGCACTATCATCACTTATTAAATCAGAGAAATATGTTTTATGATCCTGCTCATATATTTTTATATCCTTTTTTATTCTTGCAATGTATTTTTTCCTTTTTTCTGCAAGAGCAGGCTCATCTAACTGCAATAGATCAATAAGGTTTTGCGCCTCAATGTCGTCTTCTGAGCTGGTTAGATAATGCCCCTCAATATAAATTATCCGTTGCTCAAAATCAATTGCAGAAGGATGCAGGATAGGCTGGTAGTTCAACCACTTAGAACTTTTCTTTTTATTCCATTTATGTTTTACTAAAAACCAATTATTATAATTATCCGCATCTGTATCTTTTAGTGTTGGGTTGAAATGATCAATATCATCAGCATCTGTTACACTCATAAATTCTTCTGTATAAGCGCAAAGATTTTTTTGTTCTTTACTTAGTATGGCAGCGATCTTTCTATTATTGTGGTGATTGTTACGGATATATTTCAAGTTCTTTCTTACTATTTCCGAATCAGGAACTTTAATAACTCTTCTCATTCAAAAATTATATTTGTTTCCAAGCTTTGCCATTTCTACGACTAATTTTTTCTTTTCTTCCGGCTCTTTTTCCTGCTTTGCTTTTCTTTGCATATTTAGATATTCTTTATAGGCAGCTTTCCCAAACTCGTTATAATAACTCACATTAAAATCGTTGGTGAGTATATCATTTGGATCGTCGCCTCTTGGAGATTCTCCCCGGCGAACCGCTACCTCCCCTTCTTCATTAAAATATAAAATAAATCTTTCTTCGGGCTCAAAGGCTGCTGCAATAAAAGGCGAATGCGTGGCGACTATGAATTGTGCATTCGGAGCAAGGCGTTGATAATGCGATATTAAATCTATTTGCATATCAGGAAACAATGATCGCTCGGGCTCATCAATAAGTATAATAGAATGGGATGTATCTAACTCAAATAATGGAAACATAGAAAGTAATAATTGTTTTGTACCCGTGCTTAAAGCTGCAACAGGAATTATTTCATCTTTATTTTTTGATTTTATAGGGATAGGGTATTCGGTATTTATTAAATCAATTTCCAGGTTTAATCTGTTTAATACAGGATTAAATTTATTGGCAAAAGTTATAAGTGGGTTTTCGTTTGTTTCAGACCATGTAGCATACCGGCTGTTAAGTTTATTTAAATCGCCAATCAATCCTTTGTTCAATAATTCGGAGGCCATTTGATTAAATCTCTTCCTATAATCTAAAATTTTGTCCAATAAAGAAAACCATAATTCCTGGTTTACTTCATGCCCGAATTCATAAATATAATTGGCACTATTATACCGTAACTGAAATCCTGCATATTGTTCTTTCGATAATTCAGTTATAATATTTAAAGGATTTTGATTAAAGATATTTATTGCCTCTTTTGAGATAACATCGGAGCTTAAATAGATCAGCTTTAATCGTCCATTTAATAGTTTATTTACTTCACCACCTTCATGCCCATTTATATATTCTTTTTTATCTTTAGTTATCGTTTTGTCTTTCAATTCCAGTAACCCATCGTCGGAAGATAGAAACGCAATCTTTCCATTAAAACTTAATTGATATTCATCAGCAAAAAATTTATGCTGAATAGTTTTCAAGCCATTTAATTTTGAGAAACTATCTTTTACCAACTCCAAAATTCCTGTTTTCCCCGTGGCACTCTGGCCTATAATACAAACTTTTTCTAGTGGCTGTCCAAACTTTACATGCCCTTCAGGATAAGTAAAATCAAAGTCTAAATTTTGCAAATGCCTGTAAGAATCAATATGTAAACTTTTTAATTGCATACTATAATTAAAAACAAATATAATAATCTTCTTGCCAGGGATTATTCTCTCAATCTATGCCGAACACGATAATTAGAATGTTGACCGGAAACTCACAAAAATTTTACACCGGTTAAATCTTCACTTGTCTCCCAAAGCCTTTTTGCATTTTCTTCATTTGCTAATTTATTACTCGTGTTTGCAACTTTTTTATTCTTAAAATATTTACCACTTACTTTTCCGCCTTCTGCTGATGTGGCAAGGTAAATGGAAGTCTCAGCGCCTTTTTCGGCACTAATAAAAAATGGCTGAAATACTTTGAATATAAAGCCTGCGAGCCCGTTAGAACTTTTACCAAAGCCGGTGCGTACAACGCCGGGGTGAAGAGCATTTGTATGGATATGAATGCCTTGTTCTTTAAGCCTGCGGTCAAGTTCTATAGTAAAAAGAAGGTTATATAATTTTGAATTTCCATAAGCACGCATAGCAGAATAACCTGTTGTAAGTTGAATGTTTTCAAAGTCAGCTTTTCCTATTTTATAAGCCTCTGATGAGAGATTGATAACTCTTCCATGCTCGCTTTTTTTAACCAGATCGAAAAGTAAAGCTGTTAATAAAAATGGCCCAAGATGATTGGTTGCTAACGTGAGTTCATTGCCATCCACCGACTCTTCTCTTTTGCTTCCTAAAATTAATCCGGCGTTATTGATAAGCACATCAATCTTTTCATGCCTGGCATTTATTTGCTGAGCAACTTTTCTTACGTCTTGCAGCGATGAAAGATCGGTTATAAAAATATCTACATTGCTATGCCCACATGCAGCAACAATTTCTTCTTTCGTTTGTGTGGCTTTGCTTTTATTTCTTGCCAGCAAAATTATATGTGCACCCATTTTTGCAAGTTCGGTTGCAGTTATTTTTCCAATACCTGACGTCGCACCGGTTATTAAAACGGTTTTGTTTTTCATATTGATTATTTAAAAGGTTTTGATAGGTGTCTGGCCACTAAAAACAGACTTTATAGTTAGAGCATCTTTCGAGTGGCCTGACACCTTAATTAAATACCCGGGGCCCTGCAAAAAAAGCCCGCAAATATTCGCAGGCTTTGAGATTTCTTTTTATTAATATTATTTAAAACCAGCTTCCAGCCCACTTCTCATTTGTATCCTTATTAATTTTTCTTCGTCTTCTTGCGGCTTGCCTGCGATGAATAAAAGCAGTGATTGCCATCAATGGCATGAACAAAAAGGTAAACGGAGGTATGCCCATCATTGAGATCCATTTTCCTCCATACTGCCTGCGCATCGGGCGTTTCAGCCTTTCAGCAATCAGGTACATGCTTGGTACCATTATCAGCGTCATGAAAAATGCAAAGGCAAGCCCGAATATTATTGTCCATGAAAGTGGCTTCCAGAACTGGGCGCTGTCTCCACCAAAAAATATATGGGGATTAAGATTCGAGAATAAGGTAACAAAATTAATATTGAAACCTATCGCCAGGGGAACCAACGCAAGTATAGCCGCGAGCGCCGTCAGCATTACAGGGATGATCCTTGTTTTACCGGCTTGTATTACAGCTTCTCTCGTCTTCATACCGCGGCTGCGCAATTCATCTGCAAACTCTATTACCAAAATACCATTTTTTACTACGATACCTGCAAGCCCGACGACACCGAGGCCGGTCATCACGACAGACACTTCCATACCGGTGATCGCAAAGCCAAGTAACACGCCAATGACACTAAAGACGATCTCTGTTAAAATGATTACCGATTTGCTTACTGAATTAAATTGCAATACCAGGATGATAAGAATGCCCATCAGCGCATAGATCAGCGCCTGCAAAAGGAATGCACCGGTCTCGGCCTGTTGAGCTCCCTCACCCGTTTGACTTATGGTAACACCCGGCTCGAAATTATTAAAATTGTCAATGGCTGTTTTGATCTTTTCATTCACCCCAGTAGGTGTATAACCCGTAAGCACATTCGAAAATAATGTTATTACCCGCTTTACATTTTTTCTCTTTATGCTGCCATAAGTGCTTGTATAATCCACATCAACCAAACTGCTGATAGGAATTTGTTTTACGGCGCCCCCTGCTGCCTGGTCACGAAATACGATTTTCATATTAAGCAGCTCAGACAAGCTCTGGCGCTGCACTTCACTATTGCGCAACTGTATTTTATATTCATCTTCACCATCTTTTATTTTAGACACTTCTCTGCCAAACAAAGCCGTACGTAACTGTTGTCCTATCTGGGCTGTTGATACGCCTGCTATTTGCGCACGCTCCCGATTGATCTTTAAACTAATCTCGGGATTGGTAAGGTCAACGTCCATTTTCAATTCTTCCACGCCTGGTACCTTGATGCTGTCCAAATATCTTTTCAAAGCTTTTGCCGTTGAAGTAAGTTTATCGAAGTCTTCACTTTGTATCTCGATATTTATCGGTGGGTCAGTTGGAGGCCCGCCTTGTTCCTGCGCAACGGATATCTGTGCACCAGGAACTCCTTTCATGGCATTTCTTATAGAATCAAGATACGGTTTAGATGAGCGTCCATCCCTTTTTTCGTATTCAACAAACGAGACCTGCACCCGTCCAAGATTTGGCTGTGTGCTGCGATCACCACTGGTGGGATCAGAGGCGCCAACGGCCACGTTTGAAATAACACTTTCCACCATCGGGTTCGGTTTACCATCGGGGCCCTCAAGCACTTTCATCACCCTATTTTCCAGGTTCTTTGTTATTGAATCAGTATAGTCAACACTGGTACCTACAGGCATTTTCAAATAAACATAAATAAAGTTGGGGTCACCCTGAGGAAAGAAAACCACCGGCACCTGTCTTACCATGAAAAGTATAACAGAAAATATCAATAAGCCAAATGTTGCCAGCAGCAGCCACACGGGCTTCCAGCCTGAAAGCGCCCAATTCAACAGCTTTTCGTACCGGGCCATTATAGCGGGCAGCACTTTGTTTTGAAAGGTGTGGATCAATCCATCGAATATGTATGTGTTCATTACCACCAGCAATGAAAAAAGTATAAGAATATTTCCTAAGAAAGGAACGCCGGCGAGGTCAAATAAAATACCCGCGCCAAGTGGTATCCAAAAAGCAGGCCGCTTGAAGACATCGGACTTTCTTTTTACATGAGCATCTTCAGGATGATTCATAAAGTCAACGGCGAATACCGGGTTCATGATAAACGCTACGATCAACGATGCCGTTAAAGTAAATATGAGCATGGTAGGCAGGTAGATCATAAATTTACCAATGATGCCCGGCCAGAAAAGTAGGGGAAAGAAAGGCGCAAGCGTGGTAAGCGTACCGGAAAGTACCGGAATAAAAATCTCTCCTGCAGCCATCCTCGCGGATTCCACAGCAGATAGCTTGCCTTTATTTTCTGTAAAAATTCTATGCGTATTTTCTATAACCACAATAGCATCGTCCACTATAATTCCCAGCCCAAACAATAAGGCGAAGAGCACCATAAAATTTAATGTAACATCTGCGCCGGTAATCCAGGCCGCTGCCGGCAGAAACATAAACGCCACGAACATGCTCAGCGGTACTGACAAGGCGACAAAGAACGCATTGGTAACGCCCATGAAAAACATGAGGATGAGAAGCACCAAAACAAATCCGATAACAATTGAGTTTACAAGATCATTGAAAGAAGTACGGGTAGCACGGCTTTGATCACCTGTTATGACTACTTTCAGGTTCGAAGGAAAAATGTTCCCCCTCATTTCTTCTACCGTTTTTTTTACATCATCAGAAGTTTCAATTAAGTTTTCACCGGCACGTTTAATGATGTTCAGCGTCACCACATTTTTTCCATTGAGGCGGGCATAGCTTTCGCTGTTTTTTACCGTGTCTTTTATGGTTGCGATGTCTTTTAAATAAATGGGCTGGCCGCCGGTGTTGCGAACGATTATCTGTTCTATATCAAACATGTTTTTAAACTGGCCTTTTACCTGCAATGTTCTTTTCATATTCCCCATATCAATAAGGCCGCCTGATATATCAGCGTTTTCTCTTTGCACCGCACCGGCGATATCATCGAAGGTTACATTGGCGCTTTGCATTTTATAATTATCCACGTTTATCTGGAACTCCCTTTCCGGCGCACCCACTATATCCACTCTTGTCAACTGTGGCAATTCTTCTAATTTATCCTGCGCATCATCTGCAAACTTCTTGAGGCTTACCATGTTGAAATCACCACTAAGATTTACATACATGATGGGCTGCTCACTGAAACTTACTTCCTGCACTTTCGGGTCTTCAGTAAGGTCTGTCGGTAAATCTATTTTCGCTTTATCAACAGCATCTTTCGTTTTTTGCAGCGCTACTTCTTTGGCTACGTCAGTTTCAAACTCTACAGTAATGGCAGAAAAATCCTGCAGGGAAGTACTGGTGATCTTATTTATTTTAGCTCCTGTTATTCCTTTCAATTGCTTCTCGATCGGCCGCGTAACAAGATTTTCAACATCTCGGGGAGAGTTACCAACGTACAGTGTTTGTACGAAAATAGTTGGGATCACTATATCAGGAAATTGCTCTTTAGGCAGCGTAGCAAACTTATTGATACCTACCAGCGATACAAAAATGATCAAGAGATAGATAGAAGCTTTGTTGCTTATTGCCCAGCTTGTAGGTTTAAATTCTTTTATTTTTGGTTGAAATTTTTCCCGTAAACTCATAAAAGTTACATTGATATTTTATCGAAATTAATTTCGAATAGTTAAGCGTTTGCTGTGGTTATTAGTTGTCCGTCATACACTGATTGATAGCCTTCTGTTATCAACTGATCGCCTTCCTTCAGTCCTTGTTTTATTTCTATTTTATCACCATATAACTGGCCAATAACAACTTTACGTTTTCTTGCCACCAGCTTATCACCTTCTTTCGCTGCAACCAGCACATATTTTCCTTCCTCATCATTTTGCAAAGTGTTTACATTAATTACAACAGTATTTGGCTGTGAGTAGTCAAGAATTTTTACCATTGCAATTTGGTTGGGCCGCAAAGCCACACCAGCCGGCACTTTTGCCTCTGCAGTGAATCCCCTGGAATTAGTTCCTATAGATTGGCTGATAAATGAAATAGAAGAGCTAAAAGATTTATTTACATCGGGTATCTGAACTTCAACCGCGGTGCCTTTTGAAATTTTACCCGCATAATTTTCAGGTACTACCACGGTAATTTTCAGATCGCTTTTATTTACAATTTTTATATAACCGCCTTGCTGCGGATTACCATTAAATGTTTCGCCAACATGAGCGGTTATATCATCAACTACTCCATTAACATTGCTGTACACGTTATTTTGATTTGCTGTTGCCTGTGCTGTATTTACATTTGCCTGTATAGCTTTCAACTGGTTCTGCAATGACTCAACTTGCGTTTTTGCCTGCAGCAATTGTACCTCTGTGCCTATGTGCTGGTCCCAAAGATTTTTTTGCCTTGCATACACTGATTTAGCTAAATCAAGCTGTGCTTTCAGGCTGCCCGTTTGCTCACGGATTGCGTTCACATTTTCGCTGGCAATCGAATTATCGAGCCTTAATATCAGTTGGCCTTTGTGTACCTGGTCGCCTTGTTTTACATAAATAGCTTTTATCTGCCCACCCTGATTACTAGGTGTTATGTAAGAAATATTTTTGGAATCTACTGTGCCCTGTAAGTCGAGGTAATGCTTGAAGTCTTCTGTTTTAAGCGTTG
>JALYYM010000505.1 GCA_030946565.1 Bacteroidota bacterium
CTATTGCCTGGTTTGCATTGCTGCGTATGCGATGTAGAAAAGGATAACCGGGTTCTATATTAAGCTTCACGGTAGCAATGCCGGCGCCATCCTGTCCACGGTTGTGTTGCTTTTCCATTAGCAGGTAGAGCTTATTAAGCCCGTAAAGCACAGTCCCGTATTTTTGCCGGTAGTAAGAAAAAGGTTTTCGTAATCTCATGAAGGCGAGGCCGCATTCATGTTTTATTTCGTCGCTCATTGATTGAAATGAAGCGCGAAATTAAGTTAATTATTAAAGGTAGAAGGGGACTGTTAGTTTTTAGTTTAAATCTTTTAATTCCTTTAACGAAGCTTTCAGGAAAGCGTACTATTTTTTTAAGAAGAGTAAAATAAAACCGAAGGTATCGGCGATTTGGCCTATCCAAAAAATGAACATCCATTTAATGATCTCAGATTTGGTTTCGGCAATTTTAGTATCTAATCGGAAAATATCTTCTTTTACTGAAGCAATATCTTTTTTAGTAGCCCAAATTTCTGCTTTATTATCAAATTCCTCTTTCACCTTTTCTTCAACAAAAGAAGTCAGGCTCTCAGCTGTTTCTTACCCTAACTTTATGGTAAGCAGGTCGTACAATTTCCTTATCGAAATGGCACTCATAATAAAAGATTGAAACAAATATACATATCCTCTATGAAGACGAATACTTTTACGAAGTCAGTATAGCATTTCAGGAGACTTTCTCAAGACAGTTTCTCCCTGTACAGGAGCATCAAGCATATCGTTGGATTTTTCAGATGGGACAATGCTATTATTTTTGTACGGTTGTATTGTTATCCCACTTTTTCATTTCAGGGCATGACTTGTAATCATCACTAATGTTTACGTAGAATGTGGGAATTTTTTTTGCGAACCATCCTTCGAGCACATTATTTTTTTTCTCCTCTAATGCTCTTTGTGATACTTTATCATAATCATCTTTTAGGTTTTCACGATGAGGCTCAGTTTTAGTTAGAATTTCAACAATACGAACTGCTTTCTTACCACGATCATCCGTAAACTCCGTCGGTGCAGAATATTCCCCAACTTTTAGATCCTTAAGCATCACCACCATATCTTTATCAAGCTGATCTATGCTAACAAAAGTACTTCCATCACGGGCAGGAATACGGCCACCAGTGAATTTGCTGTTTTCATCTTCGCTGTATTTAGAAACAGCTGCACCAAATTGTAAGTCACCAGCAACAAGCTTAGTTCTTATGGAATCTAATTTTTCTTTAGTCTGACTGATCTCGATTGAACTTACCTGGGGAGTTTTTAAGATATGCCTTATCACCGCGTCATCTCCATTACGGCTTACCATTTGAATGATGTGGTATCCAAATTTTGTTTTGAATACGTTAGAAACCTGGCCATCTTTCAGGCTAAAAGCTTTTGCAAGAAAAACAGGATCCCAGGTTTTTTCATTGCGATTTATTTCATACTTGCCACCAGTTTCTTTACTTCCAGGATCATCGGTATAAAGAGATGCAAGAACTTCGAATTTCTTGGTACCATCTTCCACTTCTTTTTTATATTCTTTTAGCTGATCTATTGCATAAGTTTCAAGATCGCGGCTCGCCTTGGGATAAATTACTATCTCGCCTATTTCCAACTGAGATTCATAATAAGTAAGGCTATCTTTTGGAATAGTTTGATAAAAATCTTCCACTTCTTTTGGTGTAATTCTTACATCGCTGACAATTTTATCCCGCTCTCCCTGTGCCAGCTTTTGCTCACGGAATGTTTGTTTGAAATCTTCCTTAAGCTGAAATAGAGACTTGCCTGCTATTTGCTCTACAATCTCCTTTGACCCATATTGGTTCACGAAATATCTTATTTTATTATCAATGTCAGCATCCACTTCTTCGTCGCTTACCGGTATCGAGTCTATCTCTGCCTGCAGCACCAACGCTTTCAGACCGAGTGCCTGCTCAAGAAGAAGGCATTTGCCATTTGCGGGAACATCTACACCCTGGCGTTGCATATCTGTTATGCTATTATCAATTTCACTTTTAAGAATAATCTTATCTCCAACAGTAGCGATTATTTTATCTGCCATTACTTTTTTTGTTTGGCAAAAAGAAAGAGATATGCCGAAGAGGAAACAGATTGTAAAAAGAGTTTTTTTCATTTGTGTATTTGGTTTAAACCACATTATCCAAGGCCTAAAAATTATAAGCTCGCCAAATGTACATATCTACAAGGTGAGTAATTTATTAGAATAGTTAAAAGTTACCGTCCTTATGTTAAAGAAGGTGAGGTAAAAGGATTAGACGAAAATCAGCCGGGAATTATAAGGTTCGCTTAATTTCAACTTCTTCAAAAGCTT
>JALYYM010000077.1 GCA_030946565.1 Bacteroidota bacterium
TACTGCAAGTGAAATGCACGATGCCTTCTTTAGTTATTTTAATGACAGCGACATGATAGTTATGGCGGCAGCAGTGGCTGATTTTACGCCCGAAAATATTGCATTGCAAAAAATTAAAAAGAGTGAAAGTGAGTTAACAGTCAAACTGAAAAAAACAAAGGATATACTTTCTAAAGCGGGCGAAATGAAAACAGGTAAACAAGTGTTAGTTGGCTTTGCTCTGGAAACAGAAAACGAAAAAAGCAATGCCTTAAAGAAATTACATACCAAAAATGCCGACCTTATCGTTCTGAATTCATTAAATGATGATGGGGCTGGTTTCGGATACGACACAAATAAAATAACTATTTTCAATAAGAAAGGTGAAGAGCAAATTTTTGAAAAAAAATCAAAAAAAGAAGTTGCCGCAGATATAGTAAACGCAATTATTAATTTTAAAAATGAATAAAATATTTCTGGTTTTCGTACTTTGTTTTTCTTTTAAACTATCTTATCCGCAGGAGCTTAGAGCAAGAGTAAGTGTCATCAGCAACCGTGTTGGGAATAACGTAGATAAAAAAACATTTCAGACGCTACAAACTTCATTAAACAATTTTGTAAATAATCGAAAATGGAGTGGCGATCAATTTACCCAAAAAGAAAAAATAGATTGTAGTTTTTTATTAAATCTTGAACCGGGTGGCGATGCAAATGTTTACAAAGCTTCCCTCACTATTCAATCTGCGCGGCCGGTTTTTAATTCTTCTTATCAGTCGCCGTTAGTAAATTACCAGGATAACGATATTACTTTCAAGTATGCTGAATTTCAACAACTGGAATTCAATGATGCCCGCGTCTCCGGCACTGATGCATTGGTAGCGAACCTTACGGCGGTATTTGCCTACTGGGCAAACATAATCCTCGGGCTGGATTATGATTCTTTTTCACCACGGGGAGGTGATCTCTATTTTCAAAAAGCCCAAAATATAGTCAACAATGCACCCGAAGGAAAAAACATATCGGGATGGAAAGCTTTTGATGGAACCAGGAACAGATATTGGCTTGCGGAAAATCTATTAAACAGCCGTTATACAATTATGCATGACGTGATATATGGCTATTACCGCCGCGGGATGGATAAATTATATGATGATGAGATTGGTGCAAGAAGCCAGGTACTAAACATGCTTACATCGCTCAATTCTTTTAACGTGGAAAATCCGAATACAATGATATTACAGTTTTTCCTACAAGGAAAAAGCGATGAGCTTATAAAAATATTTTCTAAGGCGACTCCTCCGGATAAAGCCAAGGCACTGGATCTTCTGCAGCGAATTGATGTTACTTCTGCCACAAAATATAAAGAAGCATTGCGGTAATGAAAACAGTCTTATTTTTTTTTTCGTGTTGTTTATTGATGTCTTGTTCCAATAAGAACGAAGTGCCTTCAGAAATAATAGGAATTAAAAAGATGTCAAAAATTATGTGGGATATATTGCAGGCCCAGGCTTTGGCAACTGAAATTGCCCGCCGGGACTCTACCATAAATATTGTTGCAGAAACAAAAGTACTTACACAGAAAGCGCTGGACATTCAAGAAACAACTCCTGGTGAATTCAATAAAAGTTACAATTGGTATTCAAAGCATCCTGATATTATGCAAATAATTTTTGACAGTTTATACAATCAGAAACAGCGTCCGGATGATTTCAATCACGGGCAACATTATGAGCGCTTAAAGAAAGATTCTTTTTTCAAAAAACAACCAGAAATATGAATAAAGTTTTCCAGAATGCCGAAGAGTCAATTTTTGATATAGAAAACGAAAGCACTATTATCCTTGGAGGTTTCGGCCTATGCGGTATTCCCGAAAACTCCATAAAAGCATTGGTCAATAAAGGAGTCAATAACCTTACATGCATTTCAAACAATGCCGGAGTAGATGACTTCGGCATTGGATTATTATTGCAACGTAAGCAGGTAAAAAAAATGATCGCATCGTATGTAGGCGAGAATGCAGAATTTGAAAGGCAACTATTAAGTGGCGAACTCGAAGTAGAATTAATACCCCAGGGCACATTAGCCACAAGGTGCATGGCCGCTGGCTATGGCTTGCCTGCGATATTTACCCCTGCTGGTGTAGGAACCGAAGTTGCCGAAGGGAAAGAAACCCGCGATTTTAACGGAAAGGAATATTTACTCGAGTATGCATTTCAATCTGATTTCGCATTGGTAAAAGCTTGGAAAGGAGATAAAGACGGTAACCTTATTTTTAAAGCCACGGCCCGCAACTTTAATCCTCTTATGGCGATGGCCGGAAAAATTACTATCGCGGAAGTAGAAGAATTGGTGGAGCCTGGGCAATTAGATCCTAATGAAATTCATACGCCGGGCATTTATGTTACGAGGATTTTTGAAGGAAAAGATTATGAAAAAAGAATTGAACAGAGAACTGTGAGGAGTCATTAGGAGCCATGCTCAGGGCAGCCAATGTCAGGCAGAAATGACAATATAAAAATTACTTAAGTTGTGCAGCGTAGCAGATGTGATTGTAAGAGTTGGCTTAATTGCTTCAATATTTATTCAGCTAAAACCTTATAAAAACTAAAGCTGGTTTCATCACCAACACAAGTTTGGGAGAGGAGGAACCAGCATCACAATGCAAATATAACCATAAATTCGGTTTACTGCAAATTTGAAAGCGCTTTATGACTGAACAACAGCTAAAATATTACTTGTCAAGTCCACGTTTCAATGTATATCTTACTGAAACAAATAATGACTTTGACAAAGCCTATCGGCTCTACAAAGTGAACATTGAACTTTCAGAGGCCTTCTACCCTATTTTGTCTATACTTGAAGTGAGCTTGAGAAATGCGGTAAATGAAACTTTGAAACTACATTTTAACGATCCTTACTGGTTTAAAAATAATTTGCCTATTGAGTTCTTACCATTTGTTTCAGAGGCAACGCAGAAACTTTCAGCACAACGTAAAAGTATTACAGCAGACAGCATAATTGCGGAACTTAACTTTGGTTTTTGGAACAGATTATTTAACCGGCATTATACAGGTTTACTTTGGAAACCATTGAGATTAATATTTCAAAATACACCCAAGCATTTAAGACAAAGAAATATAATCGCAGACGCATTATATCGTATCAGAACATTACGCAATAGAATTTATCATTACGAGCCAATTTTTGGCGATTTGCAGGACATAGAAAAACGGTATAGTGAAATGCTAATATTTCTTACATGGTTTGACAATGATTTACCGGAATTACTTACAGACATTGACCGCTTTAATGGCATCTTGAAAAAAGCAAAAGCAATATAGCCTACGCCAAAGCAAGCACATTTACCCGACACCAAGCCAACCTTATGAAAGAGCTTGCTTTTTTCCACACATCGCCATACCCTGCCATTCTGTTTAACTGATGCGACATCTGCTTCATATTGCTTTCAGCTATTATTTTACCGACGAATTACTATTGGCATTTTGTTGTTAACTTCAACTTCATAATTTTACTGATAGCTATCGCGGTAGGCTGCGGCTTCGGAGTAAATACCCGCAAAGCAGTATCCTTGCCCTTTATAAAATTAGAATAATGAAATAAAAATTATGCTTGATAAAAATCAAATAGCGCAGCGAATAGCACAAGAATTGAAAGATGGCTATTACGTAAATCTTGGTATTGGAATTCCCACCCTTGTTGCCAATTATATTCCGGAAGGGATAAAAGTAATCTTACAATCTGAAAATGGCCTGCTGGGTATGGGGCCCTTCCCAATCGCGGGTGAGGAAGATGCAGACCTTATAAATGCAGGAAAGCAAACAATAACAACATTGCCCGGTTCTTCTTTTTTTGATAGCGCCATGAGCTTTGGAATGATTCGTTCCGGCAAAGTAAACCTTACAGTTTTAGGGGCAATGGAAGTAAGCGAAAATGGAGATATCGCTAACTGGAAAATTCCGGGTAAAATGGTAAAAGGAATGGGTGGAGCAATGGACCTTGTTGCCAGCGCTAAAAATATAATCGTAGCAATGATGCATACTAACCCGAAAGGACAGTCGAAACTCTTGTCAAAATGCACCTTGCCTCTAACAGGTATAAATTGTGTAAAAAAGATTGTTACCGAACTTGCCGTTTTAAATGTTACCGGAGATGGATTTCAATTGATTGAAAGAGCACCCGGAGTGAGCGTTGAAGAAATAAAAAGTAAAACAGAAGGAAGGCTGATTATAAAAGGAGACATCCCTGAAATGTTTCTGCGATAGAGAGTTATCTTATTGATCTATCAATGAATTTTTCATCGCGAAGAAAACCAGGCCAACAGAATTCTTAACGCCAAATCGCTCCATAAGCCTGTCTTTAATAGCTTCTACAGTCCTTGCACTAATATCCATTCTTTTAGCTATTTCCTGTGCAGTATGTTCCATACATACAAGGGTAAGCACTTCCTTTTCACGTTCGCTTATCGTAAGCTCACTATTTAAACTGGGATTGAACTTTTGCTTCGCATAATTCTTTTTTATAAGAACACGATTCACAAAATTATTAAGATAAAAACCATTTTGCATTACATCAATAATGCCTTGTTTGATTTCTTCCGGTTCTGTACTTTTTAGCAAATAACCATTAGCGCCACTATCCATAAGATGCCCTACGAAACGTTCATCTTCATACATAGTAAGTATTAGAATTCTAATTTTCGGGAAAAACTTATTAATGTGTTTGGTAGTTTCAATACCGTCTTTCACCGGCATTTTAAGATCCATTAAGATCACATCTGGATCGGCTTCTGCAACCTGGTCTATCAACTCCTGGCCATTGTCTGCTTCTAAAACAAATTTGATATTGGCGTATTGTCTCAATGAAAGAATGACTCCCTTTCTAAAAATTTTATGATCATCTGCAATAGCAACTTTTATGATATCCATATAAGACAAACAATTAAAAGTAAAGGATTGGATAAAAAAAATTAAGTAGTCCTGTTATTTTTTAGCTCAGTAGGCACTTCGATAGTTACCTTATAATAAGTATGCGTGCTATCAATATCAAATGCGATACTTCCTTTTAGCACCTTAATACGGCTTTCAATGTTTTTTAATCCAAGTCCCATCGAATCATAATTTAGTTTCTCAAAATCACTCTGAAGAATTCCCTTTCCATCATGGTGAATGCGAAAATAAGAAAAATTTCTCTGCACATTCTGCGTGAGGTGAATGAAACCCGCATGGCTGTGTTTAATAATATTTGTTACCAGTTCCTGTACTATTCTAAAAACGAGCAGTTCCTGTTCTTCCTTCAGTCTTTCACGATTATCATGAAAGCGGGCGCTTGCATTAATAACGCCGGAGCCATTAATTTTTTCAAACAAATCTTTTATAGCAGACTCCAGGCCGAAGTTCTTCAGCGTTGGAGGCATAAGGCTGTGTGAAATATTTCTTATAAGCTGTATGGTATCATCAATAATTTGCTTTGCGCTAAATATAGATTGCAATTGTACTGCTGGTTCCTGGTGAATAAGGTTCTCATTAAGGTAAAGTCTTGCTGTGGCCAACAATGGCCCAGCATCATCATGCAGGTCAGCGGCGATGCGCTGTCTCTCTTCTTCCTGAAAGCGAATGGAAGCTTTGAGCAACATTTGTTGTTTCTCGTCTTCCATCTTTTGGAGTTGTTTATTAAATTTAATAACTCTTCTTTGATGAAACACCACCATCGAAACCAAAGTGATTGCCATAGTGAACATACCAATAGTGCCAATAATAAGAACCTTAGATATGCCTAAAGTGCTTTCAGATGTCTGTAAAAAGTACATGTAAATAGTTAGCGCTTTATTTTAATTTAATGGATTGTAAGCATCCCATTCATAATTTCTTTTTTGTTGAGGTTTTACTTCATCAGATTTCATTAACATGGCAATAGAAAGCAATATGTTTTTAATTATATTAAACGAAGAATTGATATATATATATTGATTTTGAAAGTGCTTATCATGGATCATTGTTTCAGTGAAAATATAAAGAAAGAAAGTACCCGATAAATAAATGAGAAATGTAATAATAATCCAAAAATTAGATGTAGAATAAACTTGTAGATTGGTACTGCCTTTTATCTGTTGAAATAAATAGTAGATACACATTCCAATAATTAAAAGAGACTGCAGACCTGATGTAAAGGAATCAAATCCTCCCATTTTATTTATAAAGAAAAAATCAATAATTGCAATAATTATGAAAAAAATCCAAATTGGAAAAATCAGCTTTTTTATTTTATATCCGGATGAGACATAATAATAAAATAAACAAAAAAAGGAAAACTCTAAAACAGTAAAAATTGAATATAAAAAATAAGGCGTTTCAACATGTATTAAATGAAAATAATAACCTGCAAATTCATTTAAAATACAATAAAGAATATAATAAAAAATTGCCCTTAGAGATTTTTCTTTTGAGTTTCGTTTAAACAAAAGAAAAAAAACTAAGGGCAATAAATGCGAGAATGTACCTATATAAAAAATTAATTTTAAAATAGCAGCTATGTTTGAAGTCAAATATAACTATCTATTTTAAATTTCTAATTAATCTTATGCAGATAGTACATCGAAGTCACCAATTTGGTCCCACCAAATTGTTTTGTCAGCAACGATTGCATCTTGCTTTACGATGTCGCCGGTGTTCGTAACAACAGAGTAAGTAAGGATGTCTTTACCATCTGCATCTACAGCAGTGTAAACAAGGTGCTCTTCGTTTAGGTTAGTAAGACATTTGCGAAAGTTAATTCCAACGCAACCTGGTTGAGACATAATTTGCTCAAGAATGTTACGTCCAATGTAATAACCTGAAGTGGCTGTAGGGTTAACTGCTTTAAAAGCATTTACTAATTCGATTCCAGCAGCAAGGCCGATGTTTTCGCCAACTTCAGTAAGGTTTGCGGTTTCTACGAGTGTGTTTTGATTCATGATTGTAAATTTTAATTGTTTGTGGTTAAATGTGTAAATAGACTGCTAACTTCTAAATAATGAGTTTAATAATCAACAGGTCTTTTTTTTATTAGAATGTATAATTTTTCTAAAATGCACCAGGCATAAGGGTTTCGGAGAAAAAGTAACGTTTTTATACGCCTAAAGAAAAGGTAATTATACTTCGTAAAATAGTATAATTACTAAGAAGATGATGTATATTTTCTATCGTATTTTTCAACAATTGTTAGTATAAATACATTTCCTAAAAAAATATGGTTAAAATAATATGCATAAAAATTAAAAAATGACCAATTTTAAAATCCTTATCCGGTAAATCAACAATAACCTTTAGCCTGTGGCGAAAAACAACTACACGACGATTTTTTTTTTAAAAATTTAGAGGGCAACCTAATGGTAAATAATATGATACAATTGCTTTTTTTTTAAAATAGTAATTAAATACTCGTTAGTAAAAACACTATCGCATAATTACCTGATTAATAATTTTTTTACTCAAAAAAAATTCGTATTCTTCAAAATAGAATTGTACATTCTTCGTTTTTGTTTTATATTTTTACAACCACCACTAAGTCCATTTAATTCATGTCGTCTTCTACGTTAGCTTCAGCCGTTATAAAAATAGCCATTGCTGATGATCACAAAATTTTCAGAGATGGCATAAAGATGGCACTTTCTCCAAGGCAGAATTTAAAAATGATTTGGGAGGCGGAAGATGGAAAAGACCTTTTACACAAAATAAGTATTAAAAAACCTGATGTATTACTTATGGACATCAGGATGCCGGAGATAGATGGCATCAATGCGATTGAACTATTACGCAAAGAATACGATAAGCTCAAGATCATTGTGCTTACAATGTATGATGACCAGCAAATGATAAGTAAGATGATGGAAATGGGCGCGAATGCCTACCTGACCAAAACAACTGATCCAGATGAAATTTATGAGGCGATACTTACCTGCATGAATGAAGATTTTTATTTTAACCAGTTAGTGAACAATGCTGTAATGGGCAAACTGATGCAAAAGAAAAATGTACGCCAGCATTACGG
Organism: Bacteroidota bacterium; assembly: GCA_030946565.1. The sequence goes on from JALYYM010000077.1 coordinate 8,026, forward strand.
CACTCAAATTCCCATAAGTTTCAGTGAAAAAGAATTAAAAATTTTACAGTTACTTGCCGAAGACAAAACAACCGAAGAAATTTCAAAAATCATTTTTCTAAGCCCGCGCACTATTGAAACAATCCGCCAGAACATGAAAAGCAAAGTTGGAGCAAAAACTATCGGCGGCTTGATTATGTATGGCATGAGAAACAAAATGATAGAATGAATAATTGGCAATATTCAATGAGCAATATGCAATGAGCAATATGCAATATGCAATATGCAATATGCCCCTTTGCCAATTGCCCTTTGCCAATTGCCCCTTTGCCAATTGCAAATTGCCAATTGCCCATTGCTCTTTCTACCTATTGGTTTCCTGCATAATATTCCGTCATCAGCAAGTATATTTTTTCTTTGATCGCTTCATAGTTGTCTTTAGTATTTATTAGCACAGGCGATAAAAAGTGCAGCTCCATTTTCGACGGCCAAAAAAAGAAAACTTTACCAGGCGGAAGCACTTTTTTAGTATTAAACAGCAACGTAGGAATTATAGGAGTTCCAGTTTCCACCGCAAGCCTGAAAGCGCCGTCGTGAAAGGCTTTCAATGGTAATTCAGTTTTGTTACGGGTGCCTTCAGGATAAATACATACATGCATTTCCATCTTCAACACATCTTTCATTAATTTAAAACTCTGCTGCCGGCTATTCTTATTTAAGCGATCTACTAATATAGAACCGCGTTTGTAGATAAGGCCAAATACAGGAATTTTTGACATTTCTACTTTGGCAATTGTCTTATTGGGACCGGGTATAAAGGGTGTTGTTAATGGCACATCCATTAGCGAATTATGATTTGATATCACGATATAAATTTGCCCCTTTGCAAAATGTTCTTTTCCAATTACCTTAAGCCTGCAGCCAGATAGAAAAAAAAATACCTGCATCCATATCTTTGAAGTAATACGAAAAATCCGCGTTCTCTTTGGCTCGTTGACCAAACCAATAATCCACATAATTATCACAACGGGAATCATCGTAACAATAAATACAATCATTGCCCACAATGCAAAAATCCTGGCAAGTACATCTTTCAAAACTTCATTTTTTAATATCAACTATAGTTTCCAATCTATTGGTTGCTTATTTTGAAGAACAAGCAATTCGTTTGTTTTTGAAAAATGTTTGCAACCAAAAAAACCTTTATCAGCGCTGAATGGTGATGGATGTGCAGCTTTGAGAACATGATGTTTTGTTTCATCTATAAGGGATTGCTTCTCCTGGGCAAACTTGCCCCACAATAAAAAAACAATACCTTCCTTTTTTTCAGATAATTTACTAATAACCGCATCTGTAAATTGAAGCCATCCAATTTTACTATGGCTCCCGGGTTCATTCTGCCTTACGCTTAGCGAAGCATTTAATAACATTACACCTTGCGCCGCCCATTTCTCCAGGTTGCCAGATGATGGAGTGTTCATGCCAATATCTGCTTTTAGTTCCTTGAAAATATTTTGGAGCGACGGCGGCAATGCAACGCCATCAGGCACTGAAAAGCTTAACCCATGCGCTTGTCCTTTATTATGGTAGGGATCCTGGCCAAGTAGCACAACTTTTACTTTTGAAAAAGGTGTTTTGTCAAATGCATTAAAAAACAAAGCGCCGGGTGGATATATAATTTTGCCAGCAGCTTTTTCAGCTTTAATAAAGGTTACGATTTGTTCGAAATATGATTTTTTAAATTCGTCTTTTAATATTTCCTTCCATCCTTCTTCTATTTTAACGTCCATTATTTTTTATTAAAAATTATAGGGAATTTAGGAATGATGCTGAGGTAGATGCTGTATGCAATTTCAATAATTTATTTAACCATCTTTTATCTGGATAGTAATAAATAAAAAGCATTAGTGACCCCGACACGATTCGAACGTGTGACCCACAGCTTAGAAGGCTGTTGCTCTATCCACTGAGCTACGGGGCCAATTAATTATTGGAAAAAATGATGAATTG
>JALYYM010000557.1 GCA_030946565.1 Bacteroidota bacterium
CAGTCCATCCTCTTACTCCGGCTTCAGCTAAAAGAAAATAGGTTTCCCATGGACCAAAGAATACTCTTTTTGCACTATGGTTTCTGAATTGATTTTTTAATGATGGAGACATCCCTGTAGAACTACCAATATCTACACCCTGGAAGAGCGTATTGCGTACGTCACCTTTCGTTCCCCAGTTACCATCAGGAGTTGGGTTCCAGGTATAAGCGGCATCAATTGTCTTTATTACGTTGTTGTTTAAGTCTTTTACATAACCTGTTGTAGTAGGAGTAACCGCTCCACAAGTTCCGCTTGGGAATGAAGGATCACTGCTATTGCCGGGCATGTAGAATATCTGGTATGCACGGGGATCGATTGCAGAAGGAAGGCCATTCAACCAATAAGCAGAGAACGGATTATTAGTTTTTGTAGTTAATTGTACAGGATAATATTGTCCTGCATAATTTGCAGGTTTGATATTGGCAATAGCAGCGGACTGAGCGGCAGGATCACTGATCACTGACGGAATTTGCTGCTGTGAAGTAATACTGCCAAGGTTTACAACAAGATTATTAAAAGTAACTGCTTCAGGTAATTGAAACCAGCAGCGGGTGTACATACCGGAAAGATCATTCCAGTCTGGCCCTTCCTGGATTTGTAAAGTTTGTGCCTGGCTCGTGATCAAAGAGCCTTTCGCTGCATCTTCGAATTCTGATTGCGCTTTTGCAGCATCTACTTCTGATAGACGCATTGCAAGCCTCATGCGTAATGAGTTTCCATACGCCTGCCACTTAGCAAAATTAAAGTTATATGCAGGGTCTTCTTTGCTTACATCCGATGGAACAGCTGCTATTGAAATATCTAATTTAGCTGTAGCATCTTTTAATTCTTCAAGCATATAATAATAAACAGATTTTACATCTACGAACTCCGGGTTTATTCCCTGGAAAGCGCTTACAGGCATTGAACCGAAATTATCGCTCATCTCACTTAGCAGGTAAGTACGCCAAATGCGTGCAACCTGCATAAGATTATTAGTATATTCTTTTTGTGTACCGGCTGTTATTTGCTGGTTGGCCACATCAATGGCGCTGTTAATAGTATTAAGTGCACCTGATTGATTATCGTAATATTCACTAATCCATTCATCGCTGTAATCACCCCATGAAAAAGTAGCGCCATCTGCATCACTTATCTGGTGGCCTGCTGCTGTCCAATAAAGTATGAATGCTCTTTCTGAAACTCCGGGATTCATTTGTGCATGAACAATGGAGTTATTAATAAAATATTCCACCTGCACCTGGTCGGCACTGGCAGCCGTAGGGTTGGTGTTGATGTCTGTAATTTTTTTACAAGCTGAGAATAACAGGATACCTGCTATGTACAAAGCTGATTTTTTAATTATGTGGTTCATTGCTTTAAATTTAATTAGGTGGTTCATTGCTTTAAATTATTTAGTTAATGATTAGAACCCAACTGAAAAGTTGATATAAAATACACGGGATGTTGGGGGACTTGCGTTTTCAAAACCTACAGAAGGTGTACCCGCAGCAAAAACTGATTCAGGATCCAACCCACGCATGTGACTTGTGATAAGCCATACATTGTTGCAGGAAACTGATACTACTGCTTTTTGTATGAAGCTACGATTTAGCATTGCCCGTGGAAAACTATAGCTTAATTGTATATTCCTTATACGCACATTTGTAGCATCATAAAGATTTTCTTCTGTAATACCTGTGTTTCCTGAGCCAGCTACTGCACCCCAATATTGCTGGGTTGAAATTCTCTTGGTATTTGCTGCATATTGATTAGTGGTTGGATCAAGCGATACTCCTTTTACTATCATGGAATCTCTTGTTCCGCCAGTAACAGCAGCTGTCCCATTTCGTTCCATATTGTCTAAAGTTTGCGAGAAAATCTTTCCGCCAAATCTTGCATCTAATTGTATGGAAAGCCCAAAACCTTTATAAGAAAATGAATTGGTAAATCCTAATAATTCATTTGCCTGTTGGTTTCCTAATCTTGATATATCAGTAGTGGCTTGAGGCAACCCGCTATTGGTTAAAATAAGTTGACCATAATTAGCATCTTTAGCGTCTGCAACTCTCATCAACTTTGTACCATAAATTTCTCCGTATGGTTGCCCGGCAACCGCCAAAATCTGGATGTTATCAAAACCACCACCAGGTAACTGGTATTTTTCTACCTCTGGATAAATATAAGGTACTGTAGTTCTGTTGTGAGAGAAGTTAACGTTCATTGACCAATTTAAAGACCTGGGATTCTCCAAAATACGTGCATCGGCAGTTATTTCTATTCCCTTATTCCGAACATCGGCAGCGTTAATTATTTTGTTAGTGTAGCCACTTAGTGGATCTAGTGGAAGGAAAATTATTTGATTGGTGGCATCGGATTTATATACAGAGATATCCAAGCCTATTTTGTTTTTAAAGAAACGAAATTCACCACCTGCTTCATAAGATTTAATTAATTGACTTTTCACACTGTCGTTATATAACGTACCATTTCTTCCTGCAGTGGTATTACCATTAGGATCTGTACCAATAGTGTAGGTATTGTACAATTGATACGGATCAAGGTCACTACCTGCAGCAGCATAAGATGCTCTTAATTTTCCATAACTGAACCATGAAGGCAAACTACCACCCATTTGGGTAATCATATCGGAAAATACATACGACAAGCTTACTGAAGGATAGAAAAATGAATTGTTGCGCCGGCTTAATGCAGACGACCAGTCGTTGCGTGCAGTACCACTTAAAAATAAATAACCATCATAGTTTAATTCTACCGAACCATACACTGAATTAATTTTCTTTTGACTGGATGCCTGGGCAACAGTTGGATTGCCGGCAGAGTTAGTTACAGAAAATAAGTTCGGAACTTTTAAAGTACCGGCACTGCCATTAAGTTCAGACTGTTGCCAGTGCATTAAATTTCCACCTACCAAAACAGAGCCGCCTAATTTTCCAAATAAGTTATC
>JALYYM010000562.1 GCA_030946565.1 Bacteroidota bacterium
GCAATAAGCAATAAGCAATATACAATAAGCAATAAAACCAGTTATCTTTTGTATCCTCTGCTACATTTCATGTGCAGGCATGTCATCTGTTTCCATTGGCAGTTCCACTTCTCCTACAATAAAAACACTGCCGCATACAAGTATCATATCATCTTTTAAAGCTCCTGCCATAGCGGCTTTCAGGGCCTCTTTTACCGTTGGGTAGGCAACTCCTTTGAGATGAAAGGCTTTGGCTTTTGCAAATAAATCATTCTCGGGTAGTGCCCTCGGTATTTGGGATTTGGTAAAATAATATTTTGCATTGGACGGCAATTGTACCAATACTTTTTCAACTTCTTTATCTTTTACCATTCCGATAATTATGTGCAGGTGGTTATACTTTGATATATTAATTTGATTGACGAGATTTTTTATGCCGTCTTCATTGTGGGCTACATCTAAAATGATCAAAGGATCTTTATGGATCAATTCCCATCGTCCGTGCAGGCCGGTAAGTTTCTTTACATTATTAAGTGCAGCTTTTATGTCGGATTGGCTTAAGGGATAATCTTCTTTTATTACTTCAATAGCGCTAAGCACAGTCAGCAGGTTTTTTTGTTGGTAAAGACCGGTAAGATCTAAATTAAATTTTTCATTTTTCTGATGACTCTTATCATACACTTCAAGGGTAAGGTTTTCGATAGCTGATAATGCCGATTTTATTTCAAACTTATTCTCACAAAAAAAAATAGGTGCATCAACCTCTTTTGCTTTGTTCAGGAAAACATTTTTTGTTGCCGCAATTGTTTCTCCAATCACTACAGGAACACCCGGCTTTATTATACCGGCCTTTTCTACGGCAATTTTTTCAAGAGAATCGCCCAGGATATCCATGTGGTCAAAGGAGATATTAGTGATAATTGAAAGATCTGGAGTTATTACATTCGTGCTGTCTAACCTTCCGCCCAACCCGGTTTCTATGATAGCGATTTCTGTTTGTTGCTGGACAAAATATTCTAATGCCATTACAAAAGTCAACTCAAAAAAAGACGGGCTTATTTCTTCCGAAATCACTTTTATTTTTTCAACAAAATCAATTACAAAATCCTGGCTGATCATTTCTCCATTCACTTTAATTCTTTCCCTGAAATCTTTCAAATGTGGGGATGTATATAATCCTGTTTTGTACCCTGCCTGTTGAAAAATTGCCGCCAGCATGTGGCTCGTTGAGCCTTTACCGTTAGTACCGGCTATGTGAATTGTTTTTATTTTATCCTGCGGATTACCAAGGAAGCTGCAGAGTGCTATCGTGTTCTTCAAATCAGCCTTATAAGCCTTTAGGCCTATGCTGCTGTAGAGAGGAAGTTTGTTATATAGATAATGTAAAGTTTGCTCGTAATTCATCGTGAGCAAATATAATTTAGAATCGAAAGGTGAGAATAAGTGATTAGTGATCAATGATCAGTGACGAGCTATCAGTTGATCGGTATTAGCTACAAAGTTCAGGTATAAGGTATCAACTCATAACTCATTACTTGTAACTCATCACTGTCCACCCTAACTTCTCAAAATAAAATTGAAAAGAATGGTGCCGCTTTCAACATCATTTTGGCTGGTAGGGAATTTTAATTGCTTTGCTTTTTCAATTGCAATATTTCTAAGAGAAGAATTAGAAGTGGTTGTTCCCCGGGCGATAGATGCCTCAGTCACTCTGCCGGCAGCATCTACTTTTATATCAACATACACTTTTGCATTTTCATTAAAATCATCTTGCATGGAAGGAAATGAAATTGGCCTTCTGCCAGACAAACCGCGTACAACGCTTACACCGCTTCTTCCTCCCGGTGAGCTTCCATACGCATCAGGCTTGCCATTGGGGCTGCCCGCATCACCATTACCCGGCTTATATCCCTGGTTGCGGTAGCCATTGTCTTCTGTTGCTCCATTTCCGCCGGTTCCGTTGCCTCCTTTATAAAGTGGTAGCTTGGGTTTTGGTGGCGCTGGATTGGGATTTATTACAGGCGAAGGGTTAACGCTTTTGGTGGTCTTTACTGTTGTTTCTTTATTTAAATCTTTGGCATCTTCTTTTGGCTTTTTAGATTTAACTACCGGTGCCGCTTCTTCATCATTGTTATCATCAGCCTGTATATTCTTGGAAGGATTATCCGCAGCCTTTACAGATTTTTGTTGAGATTGCAGGCTTTGGGTTTCTGGCGCACGCTCACCTTTTACTAACGGTTGCACGTCGCCCATGCCTTCTACATCGTTCCCAAGATTTATATCAATAAGATCCTGCACAGTTGGTACGGGTGGAATTTGTAAAGGCCAGGTGTAGAAGATGGCAATGATTAAAAAGAGGCCACAAATGCCTGCAGTATATAATAAAGCTTTCCTGTTTTTTTCTGACTCAAAAGAATGATCTATAACGGTACTTTCCACGTTACGTTTAATTTGTTTCAAATTTATACTTTAATGAAAAATATAAGTTGGGAAAAATGTTAAAAAAGAAAATTGCTGATTTGGTAAAAACGCTGGGTAGCTACAACTAAAGACTTTTTGTATCAGCAATAAACAAGATAAATTATAAGCAATTCTACACCCCATACTTCCTTTTAATATCTCTATCATTTTCTCTTTCTTTTATTGTTTCGCGTTTATCATAAATCTTCTTCCCTTTTCCAAGGCCGATTTCCATTTTTGCAAAACCATTTGCGGCGATAAATATTTTTAAAGGAATAATTGAATATCCTTTTTCCTTCATCTTATTTTCAAGCTTACGCAATTCTTTTTTATGCAGTAATAATTTGCGTTCCTGCAAAGGTTCGTGGTTGTGAATTGTGCCAAAGCTGTATTCAGAAATGTGCAGGCTTTTTACAAACAATTCTCCTTTATGAAAGATGCAATAGCTGTCTGCAAAACTTGCTTTGCCCGAGCGCAAAGATTTTATTTCAGTACCTGACAGTACAAGCCCCGCAATATATTTTGCTTCGATGTTGTATTCGTAATAAGC
>JALYYM010000569.1 GCA_030946565.1 Bacteroidota bacterium
GTAGATAAGATCAATTTTGACCTGATGGAAAAAAGGGTAAAGTTTATCTTTTTAACTGCGTGGGAAATCGCCAACAGGGATGCGATGATCAAGAGAGATTTGGTCTTGCCCGAGGGATCGAGATAGTAGTGGTAAGAGATCTATTTCCGAATCGCATTTTTCTGCGCATCGCCGTTTTTAACTATTTCTAATTTAGAAAAGGGTTATTTTTTCGTTCAAAGCCGATTGTGGTTTCAATACCGTGGCCGCTATACACCTTCACATCATCCGGTAATAAAAATAATTTTTCCCTGATGCTACTTAATAATTGTTCATGGCTTCCGCCGGGAAGGTCTGTGCGGCCAATACTACTTTTAAATAATACATCTCCACCAATAATAAATTTTTGTTCTTTACAATAAAAGCAAATGCTGCCCGGGGAGTGGCCCGGTGCATGTATCACTTCCAGCTTATCGCTGCCAAGTGTAACGATATCGCCTTCATTTAAAAAGATAAATTCACCGGCATAATTATCAAAAGGAAGATTAAACATAAGGCCGGACGCAGGCGCCATCTTAAGCATTTCCTCTTCGGCTTTATGCAAGTGAAGCGTAAGCTTATATTTCTCCGCAATAAATTTATTGCCAAACACATGATCCAGATGGCAATGGGTATTGAGCAGCATTACAGGCTTCAGATTATTTTTCTCAATAGCAACCGTCAATTCTTCTTTTTCGTTATCAAAATAACATCCCGGATCAATTATGATGCACTCTTTATTTTCGTTAAAAAGCAGGTAAGTATTTTCCTGCACAGGGTTATATGTTAAAACTTTAATTTGGAGCATGACGTATATAATTAACTCTCAATTTCATTTTACTGATTAAGCCGAAACGAGTAATTTTAGGCAAAACAATAACGATCCTACTTTATGCAATATCACAAGAAACAAATGCACAGAAAAATATTTCTTCTCCTTGCATTTTTTATTTCAATTGCCTCTCTAACATATTCACAGGTAAGCAGCGTGGAATATGGAAAAAACAGGGTGCAGTATAAAAAATTTAAGTGGCAATATTATCAAACAAAAAATTTCAATACTTATTTCAACCAGGATGGGCAGGAGTTGGCTAAATATGTGTTGCAGGTTGCCGAACAAGAGTTGCCGGGTATTGAAAAATTTGTAGAGTATAGCCTGCAGCGAAGAGCGAACATTGTTCTTTACAATACTTTTAACGATTTGCAGCAAAGTAACATAGGCCTTGGAATTGATTGGCAAAGCAGTGGCGGCCTTACTAAACTGGTGAATAATAAAATGATCGTTTATTATAACAGCAACCACGCTGACCTACGGAGGCAAATAAGAGAAGGCATAGCAAAAGTGCTTACGCAAAATCTTTTGTTTGGCGATGATTTGGGTGAAGTGGCTGGAAACCAGGCCCTGCTTGACTTACCCCAATGGCTTATTGATGGCTATGTTGCCTATGCCGGAGAAAACTGGAGCACAAAACTTGATGATGAACTGAAGAGTGAAATACTAAGCGGGGATTATAAAAATTTTTACCAGTTTGCTTTTGAAAAACCTTTGCTCGCAGGCCATGCCTTCTGGTTTTATATTGAAGAAAGATATAAAAGAGAAAATACTACCTACCTCCTATACCTCGCAAGAGTTTACAAAAGCCTGAATCGGGCAAGCAACCAGGTAACTAAAAAAAGAAAGTTTAAGGAAGTACTTTCAGATTTTATGCAGTATGAAGAAGAAAAATATGATAAGGACATTGCCCGCAGAAGGAATTATCCGAAGGGAAGCGAGATCACAAGTTTAACGATTGGAAAAAGAAAGGATTTTTTTCATTTTAATGTAAATCCAAATAAACGCAACGGCTCCTTTGCTGTAGTGAAATATGATAAAGGACAATACCGCCTTTTGCTGAATGAAGAAGATAAAGACAAAACCTTATTGAAGTTTGGTGCAAAAGCAAAGCTCGGCGACATCAATCCTAACTATCCGATGATGGCCTGGGATCCAAAAGGGACAAGGCTTTCGGTGCTTTACGAAGAAGAAGGCAGAATTAAGATTTTTGTCTTTGATGCGATCACAAGGGTGAAGCCTTACAAAGGAGACCTGACAAAATATTTTGACCAGGTGCAGGATATGAAGTACATGCGTGATAGCAGGACGTTGCTTTTTAGCGCTGTAAAAAACGGTCATTCAGATATCTATACTTACAATATAGAAAATGAAAAAATGAAACAGGTGACCGATGATGTGTATGATGACCTTGATCCTTCTTTTGTAGCCTTTCCAAATAAAGACGGAATAATTTTTTCAAGTAACCGCCCATCAGCCAGGGCAAAGGGTTCTGACACATCTACCCTTAATCACAACTTTAATGTCTTTTTAATAACAGACTTCGCAACTAATAAACCGGGACTTAACCAAATTAACCAGTTAAGTAATTTGAAGTTTGGCAATGCCCGTTTTCCTACGCAATACAATACGAATCACTTCACCTTTGTAAGTGATGAGAATGGCGTTGGCAACCGCTTTGCAGGCTATTTTACCACGCAACGCGAAGGGCTGGATACGATGGTGCTTATTGGAGATGACATCTTACGCAACCCAACAGAAAATGAAGTTGATTCAGTGCTAAAAGTTTACCACAAGCCTGATATTGATTCTGTGGCCGTCGTATCAGTTACTAACGATAGCGCATACGTCTTTCCATTGACTAACTACGAAAGCAGCTTACTGGAAACAAGGGAAGCCGGGGATAATAACCAGGTAAGTGAAGTAACCCGTCAAAGCAACGATAAGATTTTATACAAGCTTAAAATTGATGAGAATACGTTGCGGCGTAGAAATGTCTCAGTTCCTCCTACTGCCTACATGAAGAGATTACTAGAATTAGATAGAATTTCAAAAGGGCAGGAAACAATTACAGCATCCCCAGTTGAGAAGCCCAAACAGGAAGATGTTTTTCAAAATGAGTTTAAAAATGAAAAGCCAGATTCAGCAAAAAATTATCCCGGTGTAAACCAGGATGAGTCCACGGTTTTATCTGATGCAAAATTGTATCCCTATAAACCTTTGAAATTCTCAACAGATTACATTGTTGCAGGATTTAATAATAATGTTTTGGGAACAAGATACCAGCTATACGAGGGAGGATCTGGCCCTATCTCACTTACTTCTAATAATGCTTTGAATGGAATGCTCAGGATGGGTGTAGCAGACATTATGGAAGACATTAAGATTTCTGGCGGCGTCCGCATCTCTTCCAACTTAAAAGATAAAGACTGGCTTTTTCAATTTACCAACTTAAGAAAAAGAATAGATTGGGGGCTGACCTATTATAGGAATGTGCAGCAGGTTTCTTTCTCTGATGGCACTACCGGGTATCCCGGAAAATTGTTTTCTAATTTATACCAGGGAACAATCAGTTATCCCTTTGACATTACAAAAAGTGTGCGTATAAGCGCCGGCGTTAGGAAGGATAAATTAGTTGTAAGTACTGTTGATGATCTTTCTCTCACTGCGCCGGATCAGTCTAAAACTTATGGCCTTCTTCATGCAGAATATGTGTATGACAATACATTAAATCCTGCACAAAATATATGGAATGGCATAAGGTATAAAGCTTACATAGATTGGAATTCACAAATAAGTAAGCTCCAGGTTGGCGAAGGCAAATTTACTTTCAATGCTGGCTTCGATGCCAGGGCTTACTATCCTATCTACCGTAATTTTATATGGGCGGGCAGAGTGGCAGGGGATTTTAGCTGGGGCAGTCAAAAGCTGATCTATTATCTTGGAGGCGTAGATCAATGGTTCATGTTGGGTAATAATTTAAAGACAGATAAAAATGGCGTTCAAACTTACCGCTATTTTAATCCTAATAACAAGCCTGATCCCGATGCTGATTATGCGTTTCAATCGCTGGCTGTTAACCTTCGCGGATTTATACAGAACGCGGCGAACGGCAACAATTCCGCTGTTATAAATAGCGAATTCAGGCTACCGGTATTTACAACATTATTCAGCAAGCCAATCAACAATGCATTTGTAAGAAATTTTCAACTGATCCAATTTATAGATTTAGGTTCTGCCTGGAATGGAGCTTACGATAAAATTGGCCGCCCTTCTATAACCTATGCTGATCCTGCTGACCCGACGGTACAAATAAATATTAAAGCGCCTGGCATTGGCCCTTTCCTTGGGGGCTATGGGTTTGGTGCAAGAAGTACCTTGCTTGGTTACTTTTTAAAGTTTGATGCAGGCTGGCCGATGAACGGATTTTTTAAAGGAAAGCCTATTTACTATTTCAGTATGGGGCTTGATTTTTAATTTAGATATTTTTTTCGAGCCAAACCATATATATTTTATCTTTTGGCGGTTAGGGTAATTTTTAAAAAGGTTTTTAAGTTGTGCAGACTAAAAGAGAAGCGGTGAGCACAAATGATATAACGAATCGCTCATGGCTTCTCCGTGTTTTCACAGGATATGAAAATTGCTCCTTTAAAGAAAAATTTTTTTCGGAACTAGTTTGTCAACCATTTTGTTGATTACTTCACAGGCGCCAATAATTTCTTCATT
>JALYYM010000581.1 GCA_030946565.1 Bacteroidota bacterium
TTACTGTTTATAACATGAGGCTGGATACCGAAAGAGTGCTGCCTGCCTCAACGTTTAAAATTGTTAACTCTCTTATTGGCCTGGAAACGGGAAAGATTACTGACGAGAAAATGGTAATAAAATGGGACGGCGTAAAAAGATGGAATGATGACTGGAATAAGGACCTCACCATGGAGGAAGCTTTTAAAGTTTCTGCGGTTCCTTATTACCAGGAAGTTGCCCGCCGGATAGGCAGAGACACTATGCAGCATTGGATAGATACGCTTGGATATGGCAACAAAAACATCAGCGGCCCGATAGATTCTTTCTGGCTGAATAACACTTTGAAAGTTTCTCCTGACGAGCAGCTTGGCCTTGTAAAAAGATTGTATTTTGACAGGTTGCCTTTTGAAAAAAGAACGCAACAAATAGTGCGTGATGTAATGTTGCAGGAAGATAATACGCTGTATAAATTGAGCTATAAAACAGGATGGGGATTTGATGAAAAAAATCAAGCCATTGGCTGGTTGATTGGTTGGATCGAAGAGAACCGTCATGTTTATTTTATTGTTACGCTCATAAAATCCCCCGATAAAAATATTGATATGAAAGCTGTAAGAATGAATATCACCAAAGGAATTTTAAAAGAGATGGGATTTCTGAAAGGTGAACGGTAGAGACACGATGCATTTCGTCTCTTGTAATGCTTTACATTCTCTGCAATGAGAAACGCAATACACTGCGTGTTTACATTTAACACTTTTTAATATTCATTCATTAATAATTTAGCTACGTAATGTTACACTTTCAATATATAGAATATCTCATTGCACTGGCCGCGATTCCTATAATTATACTACTGTATTATTTCCTGGTTCAATGGAAAAAAAATGCCGCAAAAAAAATTGGCGATCACAAACTGGTGAAGCAACTCACCATTAATTTTTCTTCTAAAAAATTTCTCTTAAAATTTATTTTCTTCACTACTGCTTTTGCACTTTGTGCTATAGCTGTTGCGGGGCTTGTAATACCAGATGGCACACAAAAAATAAACAGGCGTGGAATAGATGTAATGTTTGCACTGGACGTAAGCAAAAGTATGCTGGCGCAGGATATAAAGCCCAACAGGCTTGAGCGTGCAAAGCAGGTTATTACCAGGATAATCAATAACTCCCCTGATGACAGGATTGGGCTGATTGTATTTGCCGGCCGTGCCTACCTTCAAATGCCAATGACCATAGACCATGCTGCTGCGAAAATGTATCTCTCTTCAGCTTCGCCTGATGATATTCCCACACAAGGAACGGTGATAAGCCAGGCGCTAAAAATGTGCGGTGCGGCATTTAATCCAAAAGATAAAACTTATAAGGCAATTGTTTTATTAAGCGATGGAGAAGATCATGATAAAGATGCGTTGAAAATGGTGAAGCAGCTTACCGACAATGGTATTATGGTGAACACAATTGGCCTTGGTTCGGTGCAAGGTGCGCCAATTATGGACCCGGAAACAAATAGTTATAAGACAGATAGGAACGGAAATATGGTTATCTCAAAACTAAATGAGGAAGAATTAAGCAATATCGCTACTGCGGGAAACGGTATTTATCAACATTACAGTTCTACTGATGAAGTAGCCGCTAACATCAAAAGGAAATTATCAGGCATAGGCGAAACAACCATCAGCGATAAATCTTTTGAATCGCTACGCCAGTTTTTTCAATACGTTTTAGCGCTGGCATTTTTACTTTTAATTATTGAATTATTTATATCAGAGAAAAAAAAGATGATCAAAAAAATTACCGTTACCGGCCTTTCATTATTTATTTTAGGTAGTACTTCATTTGCCCAAAATGCCAGGAATGAAATAGCAAAAGGCAACGAAGCTTACAAGAACAATGAATATGATAAAGCAGAAGGTTTGTATAAAGAAGCGCAGAAACTTGATGAAAAAAATACAACTGCAAGCTACAATGTAGGCAACACGCTTTACCGAAAGGAGAATCTTGATGAGGCGGTAAACTCATACAACAATACCATTAAAAACAGCACAGAAAATACTACAAAACAAAAAGCGTTTTATAATAAAGGCGTTGCTTATCAAAAAGCAAATAAATTACCTGAGTGTATAGTTGCTTATAAGAATGCGTTGTTATTAAATCCGGCCGATGAGGATGCAAGGCAAAATCTTGAGCGGGCATTGGCGGAGCAAAAGAAAAAGGAAAATAAAAAAGACAATAAGAATCAGAAAAAAGACAATAAGCAGGATCAGAAAAAAGATCAGCAGAAAAAAGATTCCGAGCCGAAGCCGCAACCATCAAAGATTTCAAAGCAGGATGCTGAAGAAAAGTTGAAATCCCTTTTAGAAAAAGAAAAAGCGCTCCAGGATAAGTTGCATAAAATAAAGGGTGCAGAATCTTCTAACACACCAGAAAAAGACTGGTAGTAACTTATTTTAATAAAAAAAGGAGAGCTCTGTCTTCAAAACATTCGGGCTAATTTTCCACCCTTCATTTAATCGTATTTTTGCCCATAAATTAATAAAGAATGCAACTCTACGCTGAATCTTTAACGGAATACAAAAGATTGGCAACACGTGAAGTAAAAGTCGGCGATTTGCTGTTGGGAAATTTTAATCCCATCAGGATACAGACGATGACCACAACTGATACAATGGATACGAAAGCAACCGTTGAACAAAGTATTCGCTGTATAGAAGCCGGCTCAGAATTGATAAGAATTACCGCGCCTTCAAAGAGGGAAGCTGAAAATTTATTCAATATAAAAAATGAGCTTCGCAAAAAAGGTTACGCCACACCGTTAGTAGCCGATATTCATTTTACACCAAATGCTGCAGAGATCGCAGCACGCATTGTAGAAAAAGTAAGAGTGAACCCCGGCAACTATGTTGATAAGAAAAAATTTGAGCTCATAGAATATTCCAATGCAGATTATCTTGAAGAAATCGAAAGAATCAGAACACGATTTACTCCTCTCATAAAAATTTGTAAAGAATACGGCACTGCTATGCGCATTGGCACTAATCATGGATCGCTTAGTGACAGAATCATGAGCCGCTACGGCGATACAGCCAATGGCATGGTGGAAAGTGCGATGGAATTTTTGCGTATCGCAAGAAGCGAAGACTATCACAACATAGTACTCAGTATGAAGAGCAGTAATCCCCAGGTAATGATAGAAGCTTACCGGCTGCTGATAAATCACATGATGAATGAATTTCAGGAATGCTATCCTTTACATTTGGGTGTAACAGAAGCAGGCGATGGAGAAGATGGACGGATAAAATCGGCGATAGGAATTGGCGCCTTGCTCGAAGATGGAATTGGCGATACCATCAGGGTATCGCTAACGGAAGATCCTGAATTTGAAATACCTGTTTGTAAAGATTTGGTAAAGCGATATAAAGAAAATGTGCAAATGGCAACAGGCAACAGGCAACATACGCCCGGTAGTCTTCTGCCTGCAATAAGCAAATTACCATATAATCCTTTTGAGTTTAAAAGAAAAGAAACATTTGAAATAAGCAATATTGGAGGTGCGCATGTTCCTGTAGTCATAGCAGATTTTAGCAAAATGGAATTGATTCAACCGGCAGATATTGTTTCTATTGGTTACGCATACGATGCGCAAACCGATAAATGGCTGATAGGTGATGCGGCTGCAGATTACATTTTTTGCAATAAAGAACTGAGCTTCGAACTGCCAGGCACATTGAAAGTTATATTGCCGCAAGATCAATGGTTAGCTGCTACGGACAAGCAAAAATACTTTCCGATCTTAGATGATCAACAGTATATAGATCCGGCGACTCAACTATCTCCGATAATGAATTTTGTGATGATTGATTGCTATAGTGAGGGCCAGTCAAATGCGAATTTCGAAAGATTATTTTCCCAAATTAAAGCGGATAAAAATGCTGTGCTTTGCCTTAGTTCAACTAACAGAAATAGTATGCAAAGCATTCGCAGAATGTTTATTGA
>JALYYM010000613.1 GCA_030946565.1 Bacteroidota bacterium
GGCAACGAAAATGGAAAATGGCACCTGGAAATTTTTGGAGCTCACGCAGATAAATGATACTCTTTTTATCGATTCTATACAGATGGAAGTTGGCCTTGACACTATTTATGATGGAATAAAATTTTAATTAAAACAGGTCGCAGACGAAATTAAAAAAAGATGGTTCCGTTAGAATTTTCTTTATAAGAGTGCAAACAGGAGCGCAAGTACTTGGCTCGTCTCACAATGTTTTCAGCCGTTCAATTTCTGTTGCGATTTTATCATAAACATCTTTATTCATGATTTTTTCTTCCACGCTGTAAATAATAAATACTTGTCCGCTGTACTTATTTTGAAAGTCTTTAAAACTGCTCTGCATTCTTGCTGATACGTCATAGTTGCCAAAATTTGCATTTACGGTTACAGGCTTTATTTGAAGTCCAAAAGCTTTGTCACTTACTTTTCCGATAAAGTCTATATCGCCTGAATGGTCTAACTCCGGATCGCTTTCTTCAAACGTTACATTCTTAAACACTTTTGCAAGGTTGTCAAAAACAACGGATTTTTCTGTTAAGTAGCCATCATAGGTTCTATAAACGGTAAGCTGATAAATGTATTCAATACAATCTTCTAACGTCAGTGTTCGGATTGCTTCTGTTATTTGCGGAATCACTGTTTCTTTGAGCTTTGAATACAATCGTTCACCAAGTTCTGCTAAGATTTCTTTAGTTACTTTGATTGGCTGTTTTGTATTCGTAGCCGCATTTTCAAAATACCATGTATGCCATTCTTCAAACGATTTAGGTTGGCATTGCCTGATTAAAGACATCACTTCACCCACCTTCGTTGTTTTAGTTAAACCCCACCTTCTGTTTGTATAATTCAGCAAGAACTCTTTAGAACCAAAGTCTTTTGCGTACTTCTTAAATTCAGGCATTGGCTTCTTGTGAAAGTGTTTGAAATTTTTCTTTGTATTTAAAATCTATATCATTATCAACCTGAACTAAACCGCTTTTTATAAGGTGAGCATTAATAAATGTCTTATTTTCTAAATAAAGATAACAGAGAAGATTGTTTTCTTTATCGTATTTCACATGGTCGTACTTAATAAAAACCCGCTTGCCTTTTGTTTTTTCAATAAGAAAGGATGTGGCTTTTCCATTAATAAGCGGGTTTTCTTTTACTCCAAGAAGTTTAATAACAAGTCCATTACTTAGCTGTATCATTTCAGGATTGATAATTTCCTTTACCGTAAATAATTCTTCCCTTTGAGTTGAACTGTCTTTATCAAGTCTTGAACCAAATTGCAGTTTTTTAATATCAATCTTTTTGTTAAGTGCATGTGGGTCTATGAAAACGTAAGGTTGTTTTTGTATTTCTTTTTCAAAGTCAACGCTTAATGGTTGTTGCTTTATAAACTCGTAAGTTGTTCCACTTAAATCCTTTTGATTAACTTCTAATTTTTCTTTTATGAAAGGAATAAATTCTGGATTGATTTCATAACCAATTGAACTTCTTTCAAGATTTTTTGCTGCTAATGAAGTGGTACCGCTGCCTGCAAATGGATCAAGAACAATTTCGCCAATGAATGAAAACATTTTTATCAGTCGGTTCGGAAGTTCTTCAGGAAACATAGCAATATGATTGTTTTGTCTTGCACCAGCAAAGTTCCAATGTCCTGCAAAGTTTGTGTTCCATTCTTCGGCGGTCATTTTTGAAAGTTCCTTTTGGTCCTTTGCCGGTTTGGGTGCGTCGCCAAGTTTTTTAAAAATTAAAATGAATTCGTAATCCAATTTTAAAATACCATTTCGTGGATAAGGATAGGAACCCATTTGTACGCCGCCACCTGTAGTGTTTGATGTGGTTACTTTTTGCCAAATGATTGCTCCCATATAATCAAAACCAATATTCTCACAAAACTTAATAATTTCTTCGCGAATGGGAATTACTTTATAACGACCATAATAAACGGCCCTTGCAAATTGGTCGCCTATGTTTATACACAACCTGCAGCCGCTGTGAAGCACGCGATAGCATTCTTTCCAAACTAAATTCAGGTTGTTGATATAATTTTCATAACTGTCGTGGAAACCAATTTGGTTTTCAGTTCCATAGTCTTTGAGCTGCCAATAAGGTGGTGAAGTGATAGCCAAATGAACCGAATTGCCTGGCAGTTCAGCCATCTGCCGGCTGTCTCCGTTGATTATTTTATGGTGAGTTCTCAATACTAAATTCTTTGGGGCAAATCTAATCAAAAAGGCCTGGCCCGGAAGAAAGGAAATGTCCACAAAAGATATTTCATGATGAAGTTGATATTATCGTCTTGCCGTTAGCGCCAACATTAATATTTGCGAACCTGAATTTGAAGATGACAATATAAAAGATATAGTGAAAAATCCTTAAGTAATTTTTGAGATCCTTTCACGCAGATAAATGATACTCTTTATATTGATTCTATACAGGTGGAAGTTAGCCTTGCCACTATTTATGATGGGATAAATTTTAGTTAATTTAAAACCCCAGAAATTTAAAAAGTTATGGAATTAATGAAACTGCGCGAAAGTATTATCAGAATCAAGGCTGGCATTGAGCCTCAAGCGGTGATGCTTTCAAATACCTGAAGGTATATTTTCCAGCCCTGTTTTTGCGAATACTTTTGTTATTGCTGTGGTTTATCGCGCCACATTAATTATCGCATTTGGTAACTCCACCTGAAGTTTCACTTTTGCTTTTAATGCAGTAAAAACTTTCATTAATGTGTCAATAGTAACATT
>JALYYM010000623.1 GCA_030946565.1 Bacteroidota bacterium
TTTTGGCCACCACTTATCCCTGTGGATAAATTATTAGTGATATCATTATTCGTTCTCGTCAATCCTGCAGAAAATGTCAAAGGGGCTTCTTTCAGACTATTTTGATATAGTGTAGTGTAGCCAGTTATTGCATTGGTACTATCACTGTTATCTTTTTTTAATGAAATATTTGCTGTGTTTGCATCAAGGTTTGCCTGTACAGAATCTCTTGCTTTATTTCTGCTGTAAACAGTTGCATAACCTGAA
This sequence comes from Bacteroidota bacterium, assembly GCA_030946565.1. The sequence goes on from JALYYM010000623.1 coordinate 247, forward strand.
TTTGAGACGCTATCAGAATTATTTTTTTTCAACCCGGAAATTCCTGTGATTAATATCAGCCATGCGGAACCATTCCAGTAATAATAACCCGGTGTAACAGCATTTGCCCCCGGTACATTTGCAGTATTATATACCAGCAATGAAATAGCGGCAGATGGAATGGTGGTAACATCATCAGTTCCGGTAAGCATTACCCTGGGAATTAAAATTCCTTTGTTAGTATTATTTACATCAAGCATTGCACTTGGATTTGGTACTGAGCCATCATTACTGATACCTACGCTTTGAGCGGATGCAGCTACAAAAAATACAAGTGAGAAATACGAAAGCAAAAAGATTCTTTTCATGATGAATGTTTAATGTATTGCTTGTTAAATTATAAGATACTAATCTAAAATCATCTATTTGGTTAAGTAAAAAATTTAAATGTATCCAAAGAAAGCTAACAACATTGAGAGAGAAAAATGTCGAAAACCTTTCTTAATACTTTTCTTGATTATTAAAATATGGATTGGATTATTCGACGGATTGGATGCGATTACTGAAATTTATGTACAGCAGCGATTGATAAAATTGAAAAGTAAAAATAAAAAATAATTCTCTAAACGTAATATATGTTACAGCAATAAATTTTAAAGAAGCTATCTTTTTTGTTTAGTGCCCTTGAATTATATTTTAATAATACATATAACCTGAAAGATAATTTCTCACATAATCATCTACTCCCGCTTCCAGTGAATACATTTTTTGCGAGTAACCTGCTGATCTTAGTTTTTGCATATCAGCCTGCGTGTAGTATTGATAAGTTTCACGAATATCCTGGGGCATATCGATATACTGGATTTCAGGCGTAAGATCAAGGCCTGCGTAAGTGGAATGTACCAAATCCTTAAAGCTCCGCGCTTCTCCCGTACCAAGGTTATATATCCCTGGCTGAAAATGTTGCTGGTTCGCCCATTGCTGCATAAACCAAAAGCAAACTTCAAGTACATCTTTTACATAAATAAAATCCCTTAGCTGTTCTCCATCTTTATATTCTTTTTTATGTGATTTAAATAATTTTACAAATCCATTTTTTATTATCTGGTTATAAGAATGAAAAATCACACTCGCCATTCTTCCTTTGTGATATTCATTAGGCCCGTAAACATTAAAAAATTTCAGGCCGGCCCACGCCGGAGGAGATTTTGAGCTCACTAAAGATTCTTCGCCCTTTACCTGGCGCAGCGCCCATTTATCAAATTCATTTTTAGAAATCCCATAAGGGTTTAATGGTTTTAAATCCTCAATAATTTCATGGCTATCCTGAAATCCCAGGTCGCCCATACCATAGGTGGCAGCGGAAGATGCATACACTAATGGTACTTTATTTTCAGCGCAATAATTCCAAATATTTTTAGAGTATTCCACATTTAAATGTTCATGAACAGAATAATCAAATTCAGTTGTATCAGTTCGTGCACCTATGTGAAAGATGAATTCTATGGAAGTAGTACCCTGCTGCAACCAGGTGAAAAAAGTTTCCCTTTCTATTTTTAATAAAAAATGTTTCCCGGTGAGATTTGCTTCCTTATCAGCCGAGGAAAAATCATCTACAAGTACAAGATTTGTGTAGCCATGGCTATTTAAAAAGCTGACAAGGCAACTTCCTATAAAGCCTGCAGCACCTGTTATTATTACGTGAGATTGCTTATCCATTATTCGGGGAGATAATTTTTAAAATAATTACCGATGGCGTTGTTGTATTTTTTATTCCATTCATTTATTTCTCCCCAATCTTCACCATCTATATAAATATTAGCGACAGTAACTTTTCCCAATTTTTGAAAGGGAATTGATAAAGAAGATTCAAATGACTCCATTTTTTCTTTAGCAAGAGTTACTACGACTCTTCCCTGCGCTTCGCCAAAAAGAAAAGCATCTTTGCGGATATTATTGTTTGCACAACTAATGTCAAAACCAAGTAGCTTGTGAAACCCACTTTCCGCAAGTGCTACGAAGAGGCCGCCTTCACTAATATCATGCGCGGATTTAATAAGCTTATTTTTTATAAGGCCACTAACGGTTACATGTAGACGAAATTCTTCATCCAGGTTAAAATATGGCGCGGGGGAAAATTCCTCACCACATATTTTATGAAGGTATTCCGAGCAACTAATATCGTTTCTACTTTCTCCCAGTAAATAAATTACGTCACCTTCATTTTTAAAATCAAGCGTCATCTTGTTTTTGGCATCTTCCAAAATTCCGACCATGCCAATCACAGGTGTTGGATAAACCGGGCCTGAAGGAGACTGGTTGTAAAAGCTAACATTCCCGCCCGTAACAGGTGTGTCAAATTTTTTGCACGCCTCTGTCATTCCTTTTACACTTTCTACAAACTGGTAATATACTTCCGGGTCGTATGGGTTTCCGAAGTTGAGGCAATTGGTAACACCTAATGGCTCGCCACCGCTGCAAACAATATTGCGTGCCGCTTCACTTACTGCAATCATGCAACCCACATAGGGGTCAGCAAATACGTAGCGGCTATTGCAATCTGTAGTAAGCGCTAAAGCTTTTGCTGTACCAATCACCGCTACCACGCACGAATCAGAAGGAGCATTTGTATTAAGATTTGCCGTTCCCACCATGCTGTCATATTGTTCATATATCCATTTTTTAGATGCAATATTTGGAAGCGTAATAATCTTTTCAGCAATTATGCGATAGTCAGCCGGCAAAGGAACTTTACTTAGCTCAAACTCTTCTATTCTTTCAAAATAAGCCGGCTTCTTACATTCCCGGTCATATACCGGGGCGCCTCCGCCGAGCACAAGGCTTTCTGCAGGTAATGCCGCTTCAAGTACATCATTCATGTAAAACCGCAGCATTTTATCATCAGTTACTTCTCCGATCTGCGAGCATGGAAGATCCCATTTTTCAAATATTTTTATCACTTCTTTTTCCCTTCCCTTTTCAATGGTGAGCAACATTCTTTCCTGGCTTTCGCTCAACAACAATTCCCACGCTTTCATATTCTTTTGACGCGTTGGTACATTATCAAGATTAATGCGCATTCCAACATCGCCTTTGGCACTTGTTTCCGCAGTAGAGCATATTATGCCAGCTGCACCCATATCTTGCATACCTATAATTGCCCCTGTAGCCAGCACCTCAATGCAAGCTTCGAGCAATTTTTTTTCCTGGAAAGGATCGCCTACCTGAACGGCAGGAAGGTCTTCCGCACTGTTAGCTGTAATGTCTGCTGAAGCAAAGGCTGCGCCTCCCATTCCATCTTTACCGGTAGCGCTTCCAGCAATAAATACAGGATTACCTACGCCCGTTGCCGTAGCACTAACTGTTTCGCCTAAACGAACAATCCCGGCACTCATGGCGTTCACTAAGGGATTAGTATGATAGCATTCTTCAAAATAAATTTCACCGCCCACAGTAGGTACACCAAAGCAATTGCCATAATGGGCGATGCCATGTACAACGCCGCTCAGGAGGTGCTGTGTTTTATCATTATCAAGATTTCCAAACCGCAATGAGTTCAATGTAGCGACCGGTCGTGCACCCATTGTAAAAATATCCCGGTGAATACCACCAACACCTGTTGCAGCTCCCTGGAAAGGCTCAATAGCTGATGGATGATTGTGGCTTTCAATTTTGAAGACTACACCAAGCCCGTCTCCAATATCCATAAGGCCTGCATTTTCCTCACCAGCTTTTACTAAAAGCTTCGAACCTTCCCGTGGTAAGGTTTTTAGCCATTTTATAGAATTTTTATAGCTACAGTGCTCACTCCACATTACAGAATAAGCGCTTAGCTCTGTGAAGTTTGGCGTACGCCCGAGTATGGCAATTATTTTCTCAAACTCATCTTTTTTAAGCCCGAGCTTTTCTGCAATTTCAAATGTAATTTCCATAATTATACTATGGCGCAAACTTACAATCTCCTGAACTTTATCTGCAAAAAGGGGTGTAAATATTTTAACTATCTTCCCACAATTAAAATTCGTTGATGGATTATTTGTTGTTCATTTTTTATCTCCTTATCTTTTGCTGGCTTATTTCCCGTTTAAATTTTTTTAAAAATAGTGGTATTGCAACGAACACTTTAGTCATTCTTTTTTTAGTAAGAATAGCAGCGGGATTTGTTAATAGTTATATCAATCTTTACCACTATGCGACTTCAGACGTTGTGGAATTTCAAAAAGAAGGAATTGCGGAATACAATCTTCTCTTTCATCATCCCCTTGAGTATTTAACGAATATTTTCCACAACAGTTATGTAAACTATTCTGGCTTTTTAGAAACTACAGATTCTTTCTGGAACGATCTGCGTACGAATATAATTGCGAAAATACTTTCCATCTTTAATGTGTTTAGTGATCAGAATTTTTTAATCAATACCTTATTTTTTAATTTTTTGATATTCTTCGGTGCTATATATTTTTACCGGGTTTTTATTAAAATCTTTCCTTCTTATAAAATTATAATAATCGCCTGCATATTTCTTTTGCCATCCGTAATTTATTTTACAAGCGGCATACACCGCGATGGTTTTATATATTTATCCCTCTCCATAATTATTTACAATGTGTACTACATGATGGATACGAAAACTTTTCCGTGGAAAAAAGTCCTGTCCGCGGTACTTTGTTTATGTTTTATTCTTTTATTGCGAAACTTCGTTTTTATCGCCTTAGTTCCGGCTTTGCTTGCCTTCATAATATCTATGCGTTTCCCCCGGTATGCCTTAATTACTTTCTTTGGATTATATACCTTACTGGCATTTTTGTTTTTTATTTCCAGCACGATATCGCCGGCCCTTGATTTGCCCGCGGATGTTTCAAGCAAGCAAATAGCATTTATCAAAATTTCTAAGTTTGGAGCTTCCGCGATAAATATAAATCCATTGTACCCAAATTTCAGAAGCTTTCTTAATAACGCCCCGCAGGCACTAAACCATAGCCTCATGCGGCCTTATTTAACCGAAAAATTTACACTATTATATTTCCCGGTTGCGGTAGAGATTTTCCTTTACGAAATTCTATTTATCTGTTTCATATTCTTTAGGAGACATAAACACGTGGGGCCATTTGTTTATTTCTGCTTCTTTTTCAGCATAAATATGTTTCTGCTGATCGGATATACAATACCTATAATTGGCGCAATTGCCAGGTACAGGAGTATATATTTCCCTTTTTTAGTGATTCCTTTAGCATGCTTAACGGACTGGCAAAAAATTAAAACTATTCGTTATATGGCTAAAAAAAATATATAAGTTTATTTCCACATTTGAGCCCGTTTTAACCACATTTATCAAAAAATCTTTGTTTTTATAAACTATTAGTGCTTTTTTTGCCATCTAAATTTCAGAAAAATGCAATCTTTAAGACAAAGTGCTCTTCAGAATTTACTTTCTAACACAAAGACACAAAATGGACCAACTTCACAAAAAATCACGGGAATTTTTGGCGAAAATGTTTTTAATTTAAAAAAAGCTCGCAAATTCTTAAGCGATGAGGCTTATAAAAGCCTGCTCTCGTCTATAAAAACTCAAAGTAAAATTGACCGCCGCATGGGCGATCAGATTGCCTCAGGCCTTAAAGCGTGGGCAGAAACAAAAAATGTAACGCACTTTACCCATTGGTTTCAACCATTAACCGAGGCCACTGCGGAAAAACATGATTCATTTTTTACCCTGAAAAGTGACGGCACCGAACTTGAGGAATTTGACGGAGCTGCCCTCATACAGCAAGAGCCCGATGCGTCGTCTTTTCCGAGCGGCGGGTTGCGAGCTACTTTCGAAGCAAGAGGATATACAGCCTGGGATCCTTCATCTCCGCCATTTATTATGGAAATAGGGAATGGTAAAACGTTATGTATCCCGACTATATTTGTTTCTTATACCGGTGAATCCCTTGACGCTAAAACTCCTCTTTTAAAGGCGCTTGTTGCCCTTGATAAAGCGGCAATTGATGTATGCCAGTACTTTGATAAAAATGTAACTTCTGTTACGCCCACACTGGGCTGGGAACAGGAATATTTTGTAATAGATGCGTCTATGGCAAATGCCCGGCCCGATATTGTGATGACCGGCAGAACTGTATTTGGCCATCCTCCGGCAAAAGGCCAGCAATTGGAAGATCACTATTTTGGATCAATCCCGGAAAGAATTTATGCCTTCATGAGGGATTATGAAGAGGAAGCTTATAAGCTAGGCATTCCATTACGCACCCGGCACAATGAAGTAGCCCCGTCCCAGTTTGAGTGTGCACCCATCTTTGAAGAAGTGAACCTCGCAGTGGATCATAATACTTTATTAATGGATGTGATGACCAGGGTTGCAAGGAAGCACGGCCTCATGGTACTGCTTCATGAAAAACCATTTGCCGGCATTAACGGAAGTGGCAAACATAATAACTGGAGTATGGCGACCAACACCGGCGTAAATCTTTTAGCGCCAGGGAAAACGCCAAAAACGAACTTAATGTTTCTCGCCTTTTTTGTAAATACCATTAAAGCGGTGCATGATTATTCAGACATTTTAAGAGCATCTATCGCCAGTGCCGGCAATGATCACAGGCTTGGCGCTAATGAAGCACCACCCGCTATCATTTCAATTTTTATAGGAAAATATTTAACGGATGTTTTAAACCAAATAGAAAAAAGAGTAGGCGATAAATTTGATGAACAGGACGAAGCAATTCTTAAACTGGATATACATAAAACTATTCCGGAGTTAATGCTGGATAATACAGACAGAAACCGTACTTCGCCCTTTGCTTTTACCGGAAACAAATTTGAATTCAGGGCGGTAGGTTCTGCAGCTAATTGTGCCACCGCGATGACCGTTCTAAATGCCATCATGGGAGAAACGCTTTCACAATTCAAAAAAGATGTTGACGCCATAATTGATGGCGGTGAAAAGAAAGAAATTGCCCTAATGCAGGTAATTCAGAAATATATTGTAGAAAGCAAATCCGTGTTATTTGAAGGTGACGGATATAGCGAAGAGTGGGCAGCAGAAGCGGAAAAAAGGGGACTACCGAATGTAAAGACTACACCACTTGCCCTTGATGCTCTGGTAACTGATAAAGCCAAAAAGTTATTCGAGCATCATAACATTTATACGCACAGCGAACTTGAGGCAAGGCACGAAATTTTGTTGGAGAATTATATAAAGAAAGTGCAGATAGAAGCAAGAATGATTGGCGATCTCGCAAGCACTTACATTCTTCCCGCTGCAATTAAGTACCAGAATGTATTAATAAAAAACATAAGGGGTCTAAAAGAAATTGGGGTGGATGAAAGCGGTTATGCAAGCCAAATGCAGATAGCTTCAAAAATTTCTGAGCACATCTCTTACATAAGCACAAGGGTTGAGTCTATGATAGAAGCACGAAAAGTGGCGAACGAAAAAACTAATTCAAGAGAAAAAGCTATTGCATATTGTGATACGATAAAAAGCTATTTCGATGAAATAAGGTATCATGTAGATAAACTCGAATTATTAGTTGATGACGAATATTGGGAATTACCTAAATATCGTGAGATGCTTTTTTTAAGATAAACGCTAACTTTCTTTTTTTTAAAACCCTGTTCCGGCCGGGTTTTTTTATTTAAGATCAGCAAAAGAAGTGGAGATGTATTGTTGCTTTATTACTCCGGGTTCAGGCGGTTAAAAGCATTTTTTAAATCTTCGGCATTTGCTTTAGACATCGCTTTGCTGAACCCGAAATTCAGCTCAGTTTTTCCTTCTTTTAACCGTTCGAATATTGAGTCTATCAAATCGCTTACCGGTGGCGCAGTATCATGCTTTAGTCTCTGAACATACAGGCGCTTTTGCAAGAAGGTACAAAAGATAAGCCTGAAGTTACATTCCTGATTGTGTCCAACGATTCTAAATTCATAAATAGTGAATATTAAATGTAGCGGCGCTTCAATATTGGCCGCAATCTCCATCTTCGCACGTGCAAAAAAATCTGCATCAGAAATGGTCATCCATTGTTGAATGCCCGCATTGGTAACCAAAACATTTAACTCGCTATGGCTTTCTGAAATCCATTTATAAAGTTCGCTAACAAACAGCAATGATGAATTCAATAAATTTACCTAACGATACCTTTAGATTAGTTCAACAGGGGAATTCTACACAAAAAAACATTTCAAATTTGAATGGCTTTTTGTCGGGAAGATGAGCAAACGTTCGTAAAGCAATTAAAACTTAAGTGTTTCATTTACGGCAGAATAATATTTCAAATCAATCATATTTCCCGGTAATGATTTTGTATTCCATACTTCATGGATTACAAGGGCGGCGCCCAATGCGGATGCCTGTGGAACTGTGGCTGCATAAACTTCCATATCCGGAAATGCCTTCGCTAACAAATTCATATAAATTTTATTATTACTAAATCCGCCATCTACAAAAATTCTTTTACAAGTTGTTCTTTGCAGAACCAGGTTAGTGCTATGCACCTGTTGTTCTATAATGTCTTTTATCAATTGATGATAAGCTTCTTCATAATTATCAAATACACTTAGTTCCCTTGAACTAAAATTAGAATGACCACTCTTATAATTATCCTTTGGATTGGAAAAATTTTTCTTAGCTGATATTTTATTTAAAATATCTTCATCATAAAGTACAGTTTTATAATAATCCAATGGCTTGTCAAAATGCTCCGATATTTTTTTTACTTCCTGCTCATGCTGATAACCTGCGAATAATCTTGATGCTTTTACAGGCTTTCCATTGAAGGATAAGTAACATAAACAATCCTGTTGGAGCTCATCATTTGTCAGCTGTGCATCATTAAAAGGATTTAATGTAATACACCACGTTCCTGTTGAGATAAGTATGAATGGCTCATTGAATGAAATTAAGTATGGAACTAATGCAGCCGAGCTGTCATGCAATCCTATGCCGGCCGTGATAGTTTCATTTACTAGTGTTGTTGAATCGCTATTTGTTATTGATGGTAATTTTTCTCCAATACCTTCTTTTACTACCCATTGATGATATGTATTGTTTTTAAAATCCCACAAATTTGTATGGCAGCCAACACTCGTGATATCAGAATATAATTTGCCTGTAAGAATAAAACTTATGTATTGCGGAAGATGTAAAGCATATTTTATTTTAGCAAACTGTTGCGGACCCTCATACTTAATGCGATACAATTGCATGCCCGAATTAAGGTTGCCTAATACAGGTGATGCTGTTATTTTAGTAAAATATTTTTCACCACCGTAAGTGGCATAAAATTTTCCTTTAAGCTGCGCTGGGTAAGGTTTCAGGTAACTATATAAATGCAATAATACATTAAGGCCTTCATCCAAATAAACAAAGCTTGCTCCATAAGCAGTAAAGTTGACGGCCTTAATTTCAAAACGTTTATCTCTCAATAAATTATCAAAGGAATCTCTAACAAAGTGCGTCAAAGCATTCACGTCCTCACAAGGAAAACCATCTTCATCTCTTATTTCTTCCAGTTGTTTACTTTCTTCATATACCAGTTTATATTCCTCATCAAACAATAATAATTTTTTATTGGTCTTACCAATATCGAAGATCGCTATGACTGGAATCTTTTTCATTACAATCCTGTTGCAACTGCTTTACTTCCTCTTTCTTTAATTAAATTTTCTCTTATTTTTTCTGTACGATAAACATTTAAGGGATTTAAAGCTGCGCCACTTCTTAATCTTGCTTCTGCAACTAATGCACGCACATCTGTACGAAATGCATGTTGCAAAATTTCCTGGGCCGTCACTACATCATTGTTGTTTTGTGCTTCAACTAATTTTTTTCTATCAACTAATAAAGCTTGTGCATAGGTTATCATAATCGCTTCTACAGATTGTAACAAATCTTCTAATGGATCTTTTACATTGTGCGATGCGTCAATCATCCAGCCTAAATCATTTGCATGATTCATTCCTTTTGCATCCATGCCTTCAATCAATTCATTAAAAATTAAAAAGAGTTGATATGGTTTTATACTACCAACAGTAAGATCATCATCACCATATTTACTATCGTTGAAATGAAAGCCACCAAGCTTTCCTTCTATCAATAATAATGAAACAATCTGCTCAATATTTGCATTAGGTAAATGATGACCGAGGTCAACCAATGTGTAAGCTTTATCGCCAAGCTTGTTTGCGTACAATAATGATTGTCCCCAATCGCCAACGGTTGTTGAATAAAAATTGGGTTCATAAGCTTTATACTCAACAAACATTTTCCAATCATCGGGTAAGGCTGCATACACTTCCTGCAAACTCTCTAATGTATTTTGAAATGCTTTTCTAAAATTCAGCTGACCAGGAAAACAGGAACCGTCTGAAAGCCATACGGTGAGTGAATTTGAACCTAACTGCTTTCCATATTTTATTACTTCAATATTGTGTTCAATTGCTTGCTTGCGTATTGATTTATTTACATTTTGCATCGAACCAAACTTGTAACTTAATGCTTGATTTGGTTGATCCTGGAACGTATTTGAATTCATTGCATCGAACTTCAAATCATGTTGCGCAGCCAATGCTTTTATATTAGCAGCATTGTCCGGAATATCCCATGGAATGTGCAAGGAAATTGCACCGCTTGATTTATTTAATGCATGAAGCAAGCCAATGTCTTCAATCTTTTCTTCTAAATTTCTTGGTTCTCCGCCACCAGGAAATCTTCCAAAGCGTGTGCCCCCGGTTCCTAACGCCCATGAAGGAATGGCAATTTGAAAGTCTGTCAATTTCTGCAACACATCTTCGATATTATTTATCTGTGAAGAAACAAAATCAAAATTGTGTTTATGTTTTTTTAATAATGATTCGTTGTGCTGTTCAATTTTATATTTTTCAATTTGCATGGTTTAAAATTTTTATATAGGGACAGGTCGCGACCTGTCCCTACGCGGTGCAATATTTGTTTCATTATTTTAAATAAAAAACTTCCTGCAATGGAATGCTTACAGGCGAATTATCAGCATTTGTTTCCATAATGTCTTTCATATAATCCCACCACTTTTTCATGATTGGTTGCTGTGGCAAATTCTCTAATTGTATTTCATGGTCTACAACAAAATAGGCAAACAAATAATTAGTTGACTCATCGAGAAAAATTGAATAATCGCTGATGCCGGTTTGTTTTAATAAATCTTTTAGTTCGTTCCATATTTCATCATGGCGCTTTTTATATTCGGCTTCATAGCCTTTAAGCAATTTCATTTTTGAAGCAATTCGTTTCATGGCCTGTCAACTTTTTTAAAAACCTCATCCCAACCCTTCTCCGAAGGAGAAGGACATGGAGTATTAGCAATCTTAAAGCCTCATCCCAACCCTTCTCCGAAGGAGCTACTGTGTGGACACATTTTTTGAAAATTTTTGATATATACTCCAGCCTTCATACATGTGATAGAACTTAGCTAATCCTTTTTGCAAAACTATTGGGCCAGGTTTTCTTTGAGATTTATA
>JALYYM010000637.1 GCA_030946565.1 Bacteroidota bacterium
CATTAGGGCTACACGACGAACACTTATGAAAAAAAGAAAGATCACTATATTGATTTGTATGTTTATCGTTGCCTCTACATTTTTATTGGAGGCTGGTAAAAAGGACACGGTTGATTTTTATGTAAATGCCACCACACCTTTAAAGTTAGAAATTCCCGCGGGCTGGCCCAAACCAGCCTCAAATATTTTTGCAAATAATCCACTCACGGAAGAAGGTTTTCAATTAGGAAGAAAATTATTTTATTACGGGCGGCTTAGCAAAGACGGCAACTTTGCCTGCGCTTCGTGCCACCAGCAATTTGCGGCGTTCTCAACGTATGATCATGATCTTAGTCACGGCTTTCACGACCAGTTTACCACACGCAATGCGTTACCGCTTTTTAATCTTGCCTGGAAAAAATTATATCATTGGGATGGAGGGGTAAACCATATAGAAGTGCAGGCGCTTTCTCCTATGACCGCTCCAAATGAAATGGCTGAAAATATTGATTCTGTTTTATTGAAATTGCGAAGGGATACAGCTTATGCAAGAATGTTTAAAGCTGCTTTTGGCAGCACAATGATTAACAGTCAAAGGATGCTGAAAGCAATTGCCCAGTTTGTAGGCTCGATGGTTTCAGCTAATTCAAAATATGATAAAGTAAAAAGAGGTGAAGACAGTTTTAATAATGCAGAAGCACATGGATATCAACTCTTCAAAACGCATTGTGCAAACTGCCATAAAGAACCTTTGTTTACCGATGAATCTTATAGAAATAATGGGCTTGCCTTAAATGATTACCTCAAGGATTATGGCCGTATGCGCATAACGGGCGACGCGGCAGATTCATTAAAATTTATTGTGCCGAGCTTACGTAATGTTTCGGTTACATATCCATACATGCATGATGGACGGCTCTATTCATTGTATAAAGTTGTTGACCATTACCGAAAAGGTATCGTAGTAAGCTCCACATTGGATTCATCTTTGAGAAAGCCTTTTGATATTACTGACCGCGACCGGGGTGACATAGTTTATTTTTTGCATACGCTAAAAGACACATCTTTCTTAAAGAACAAAAGGTTTTCCCAGCCATAGAGTTTTCTCATCACAAAACCTTTTGGAAAGTCAAACCTTTTGGAAAGTTATCTCTAACAACGTCTCGATCTTAAAAAACAACTTTCCAAAAGTTCAATGAATAGATTATTTCTCATCACAAAACCTTTTGGAAAGTCAAACCTTTTGGAAAGTTGTCTCTAACGCAGCTTGAGCTCGAAAGAAAACTTTCCAAAAGTCAAAAAAGAAAACTTTTCAAAAGTTTTTTCTCCATCGCCTGCATTAATAATTATAAAACTAAATTTGAGCTTTTTAAAAAATCCAACATTTGAGCAGCATAAAAAAATTGGCAGGGCAAACGATGTGGTATGGTGTTAGTTCTATTGCTGCACGGTTTTTATTTTATTTGCTTACACCATATTTGACTTCGAAATTATCCGTTACCGGCTATGGCGATATGAGCATTATGTATGCTGCTATTCCTTTTTTGAATGTAATTTTTACTTACGGAATCGAAACTGCTTATTTCCGTTTTGCTTCTAAGGATGAATTTAAAAAAGACATCTATAGCACGGCAACGATTTCAGTTTTATGTACTACTGTTTTTCTTACAATTCTCCTCATATTATCGCGTTCGTCTTTAGCCCATTTATTAAGGCTGGATAATCATCGGGAGTTTATTACCTACTCAGCATTAATCATTGCGTGTGATACTTTAGCGACATTGCCATTGGCCAAACTACGGCTTGCACAAAGGCCACGTAAATACGCGATGATAATGATTTCAAAAATAATCATCCAGATTGGCGTGATCTATTTCTTATTGTCTGTATGCCCGAAGCTCGCCGCAGAAAAACCAAATGGCTTCATTGCTACATTTTACGATCCAAAATATGGAGTCGGTTATATTATTATTGCTAATTTATGTGCTGCCTTTTTTGCCTTGATATTTTTATATAAAGAACTTTTTTCCTTTCAATTTAAATTCAATAAAACAGTTTGGCTTACGATGATGGCTTATTCCCTGCCGTTGCTTATTGCCGGTTTCGGTGGAATGATCAATGAGACTTTTGACAGGCTTATGCTTAGCTGGCTTGCGCCTGTATCGGGCATAAACGCTGCAAAAGATGAGGTGGCTATTTATTCCGCCTGTTATAAATTATCTATTTTGATTTCGCTTTTTATACAGGCATTTCGCATGGGTGCAGAACCATTTTTCTTCAAACAATCGGAAGGGCAAAACCCACAGAAAGTATATGCGAGAGTGATGAAATTTTTTGTGATAACCATTACCGTTATGTTCCTGGTGGTAGCCATGTATATTGATATATGGAAATATTTCCTGAGCACCGATCCCGCTAAACTAAAGATATATTGGACCGGCCTGAAAGTAGTGCCCATACTGCTTTTGGCTAACATGTTTCTCGGCATCTATTATAACCTTTCAATTTGGTATAAGCTTACGAATAAAACAATTTCAGGCGCATATATCACGCTGATCGGCGCGGCAATTACGCTCATAATTAATTATATTTTCATTCCGTTTTTCGGCTATATGGCTTGTGCGTGGGCTACATTTTTTTGCTATGGAAGTATGATGGTGATTTCTTTTTCGTGGGGGCAAAAAGCTTATCGTATTCCTTACGCGTGGAAGAAGCTTTGCGCTTACATGGTAATTGTTGTGCTCCTTTATTTTATTCACCGGGCGATTGTGTACTTTATCGATGGCTTCATTTTTAACCTGGTAGTTGCGACGTTATTACTACTAGTTTATTTGTGGTTCATAATAACAGTAGAGAAAAAAGAACTGCGAAAAATACCGATAGTTAATAAGTTTATTCGCGGGTAGCAGGTGTCAGGCCACTGCAGTGGCCAGACACCTAAGCTTTATGGCTTAATTTTATCGCCGGTAGTTGCTTCACTGAGTTTATTTGTAGCTCATCATAACCATAGAGCAAAAGGTTCTCCAAAAAATACTGATAGTTAATAAGATTATTCGGAGGTGACCAGGTGTCTGGCCACTGCAGTGGCCTGACACCTAAGCAAGCACCTTCAACTTAAAAAATCAATCCAATAATTTTTTCATTTAGATTGAAATTGTCTTCTTTAAAATCTATTTCAGACAATGATAATAAGTCCATAGCAAGTTTTTTATTACATAGTGTTCCGTTACGATAGCCATAGTAATCAGGGTAAGATGAATACCTCCATTCTGAAAGTTCTTTTACCATACCTGCTTGTTTTGGATTTTGATGAATGTAGTGGAAACAGGTAAGCAGATAATCATTCACAGTAAAATTATTATCGGGACTTTTTAAATCACTCAGGCATTTTGTCTGGGTTTTCTTTTGAAATAAATTTCCTGTAGTTTGATTTTGATTGTTGATGGCTTTTGTGTAAGAGCTTAATGTTTTACCAATTGCTTTCGATAACGTTTGCAAATGCGATTCCTTGTCGCCTAAAGTAATATCTCTACAAGCTTCTTCATTAGGCACAAGCATGAAATGAAAATGATTAGGCATTAAGCAGTAACAAAGAATTTCGCAATGTTTAGTCCATTCTTTTCTTATTTTATTCAGAAAGAAAATATAGTTGTTATCATTAAAGAAAATTAATTGCTTATCATTTCCCCTGTTATAAATATGATAGATTTCATTTTGAGAAAAATGCATAAAATTTGATTTTAAAATAGTAGCTTAAACAAGTTAAAGAAAATTCGTAACAGGTGTCTGGCCACTGTAGTGGCCTGACACCTATTCACATTCATTTTGAGAAAATTCTTAAAGAAAATACTTGG
>JALYYM010000545.1 GCA_030946565.1 Bacteroidota bacterium
ACAAGTATGATCAAACCCGGAAGAAGCGTTGCTGCGCCCAGTCTAAAATTTATCAGCAACAAAAAAATACCCGCCCCGGTCATGGTGGCGATACCACCAATAAACTGCACTAAAGATTGAGAGAAAAAAGTATTTAATTTATCTGTATCGTTGTTCACTCTCGAAATAAGATCGCCTGCTTTGTTTGCATTAAAGAACGCAACAGGTAACGCTTGCAGCTTTCCAAAGATGGCATTGCGTAAGGTAAACAACATGCGCTGGCTAATACTTCCCATCAGTTTTGTTTGAAAATAACTTGTAAATAATCCAATTAAATACATGCCTAATAAAATGCCCGAAAATACCAGTACGCCATGATAGATTTTATGTACCACATATTTATCAATAGTATGCCCTACTATAAAAGGGCCAAGTAAATTAAGTGTTGAATTAACCAGGATGGTAAACAGGGCAATCAATAAATTTTTTTTCTCGTGCGCTATAAGCCGCAACAAACTTTTCAGCGAAGAAAATGTTGATTTTTTTTTCTTCTCCTCCGTAAGTGCATTAAGATTGTAATTCATAGTTGCTGGTACTTTTTTGTGAATTGAGCAGTTGTACATACTCGGGACTTGTTTGCAACAACTCTTCGTGCCTGCCAATATCAATTAATTCTCCCTGCATCAATAAAACAATCTGGTCATATTCTTCAACAGAAACTATTTTTTGTGTAACAGAAATCAACGTCAACTGAGGATAATTCCGCTGGATATTCTCCAAAATTTTCTTTTCAGTATTATTATCAACTCGTGCTGTAAAATCGTCGAGTAATAATATTTTAGGATTAAGCGCCAGCGCCCGGGCAAGCATGATGCGTTGTTTTTGACCGCCTGAAAGGCTTGAGCCGCGTTCAGAAACTATTGTGCTTAATTTATCAGGAAGCGTTTCAATAAAATCTTTTAACTCCGCCGTGTCAATTGCTTTTTGCAACGATTTGTCAGTGACCGTATCACTGAAGGCAATATTTTCCCTCACACTCATATTGAAAATAATACTGTCCTGGAAAACATAACCCACCTGCCGGTGAAATGACTCACTATTATATTCTTCGATTAATCTTCCATCAAATTTTATTGATCCTGAAGTAGGCTTCATTAGGCCTGTAAGCAAATAAAGCAACTGCGTTTTACCGGCAGCGGTAGGCCCGATTACTGCCACCTTTGAGCCCGGCACAACTGTGAAAGAAATATCGCTTAGAACAGGCGCCTGCCCGTATAACATATTTACATTTTTCAATTCAATTCCGCCACTTAAATTTTCTGTAACTGTTCCTGTTTCTTCGGGCTCAGGGCTGTTAATTATTGTACTTATTCTTTCATAAGAAGCGGTTGCCTGTGCTATTACATTACTCATAAAACCTATGATCAATATTGGAAAGATCAACATGGAAACATAACTATTGAAGGCTGCAAAATTTCCGAGGGTCATACTTCCTGTAATAACGAAATGGCCGCCCAGCGCCAGTATGGAAAGCGCCGCCATATTAGATGTAAAGGTTATCACCGGTATAAGGCCAGCAAAAAGATAGAGGATCTTTAGTCCAAAATCTTTGGCTTTGGTATTAGCCTCAAGAAATTTATTATACTCAGGTTGTTGTGAATTTACCACGCGAATTATCGCAGCGCCCAATATGCTTTCGTTGATTACTTTATTCAACCAGTCGATAACAGCACGGCTTTGTATAAACAAGGCTCTCACTTTTTTAAGCACTACAAAAAATGTAATTCCAATAATAGGTATAATGGCTATGACACACAGCGCCAGTTTCCAGTTAATTGTGGTCATCAATATACTTGCACCGATGATGATAAATAAAGACGAAACGATAGAAGCAATGGCCTGTGAAATAAAAAGTTTTATAGAGTCAACATCGGCTGTAAGATTGGTTAATAGTTTCGAAGGATTTGCCTGCTCAATGAAGGCATAGGTTTGTTTTGATATTTTATCAGCAAGCTTTGTTCGTAAATCCCTGGCCACTTTCTCTGAAGCATAGGTTTGAATGATGCTTTGCAAATAGCTAAATATAAAGATGGCAATGACCGCTAAACTGAATTGAATGATTACCGGCCTGAACGAAAACTTTCCGATGTTGAAAGCGTCAATACTTTTCGAAATAAGTTTTGGAATAAATAAGTTAATTCCATTGCTAACAAGTGTGAATAGAATTAATAATGTAACAATACCGATGTATGGTTTCAGTAAATGAAATATGCCGGGCTTTTTATTCATAATTCAGCTAGAGATTATTACGTAAGTTGTTTTAGGACTTTTTTGCAAAACACCTCCTCGTAAGCAAGACGTATCTGCCCGCTTTTAATTTTAATTATAGCAAATATATTTCAAGATTGGAGATGCAGTGAGATGATAAGTGCGATTCGGCTTTAGCAGTTAATATTGAAAAGATCAATTAGTAGCCTCGACAGGGCTAAACTAATATTATTAATCAACAATTTAACCATCATTTGTAAAACAAAACGTAATCCGTAAAACAAATTTTTCTAATTATTTTAATTATTGATAATTCAAAACTGCGTAAGCCCATCAAATTAGCTAAGGCCACCCCTGTTTGGTTTGGGGTAATCTACCGAAAAATAGCTGGTAATTTTTTCAAACTAAATTCCTTTATTAGATTAATAGCGGAGGATACTATCTTTTTTGAAGATTCCTTTGACTAAAACCTTCAAAATTACAATCAGGTAATATAAGTAAACATGAAGTTATTTAAGGTAAATATGAACCCCAATTACAACTTACTTTTGATGAAGAAAAAAAATTACTATGGCCACAGTTAATTGGGAAGGTGTTTATCCCGCATTGCTTACCCCCTTTGATGCTTCGGATAATATAGATTTCAAACTTTTTGAGAAGAACATGGAAGCGCAGATAGACGCGGGTGTAGATGGGGCTGTGTTAGGCGGTTCATTGGGCGAGGCCAGCACGCTCTCTGTTGAAGAAAGAAAAGAGCTGCTGGTTTATGCAACGCAAGTGGTAAAAGGCAGGGTGCCGGTCGTGATAAATATTGCAGAGCAGGCAACAAAAGATGCGATCAATGCGGTGCAGGCTGCTGAAGAAAATGGCGCTGACGGCGTAATGCTTTTGCCTCCCATGCGTTACAAAGCGGATGCTTATGAGACGGTGGAATATTTTAAATCCATAGCCGCAAATACTTCTTTGCCTATAATGATATATAATAATCCTTATGATTATAAAATTGAAGTGACACTTGATATGTTTGAAGAGCTTGAATCTATATCTTCCATACAGGCTGTGAAAGAATCCACGCGGGATGTAACAAATGTTACCCGCATGAAAAATAAGTTTGGTGAGAGGTTTAAAATTCTTTGCGGCGTTGATACGTTGGCGTTAGAAGAACTTGCCTTGGGAGCTGATGGATGGGTAGGTGGTTTGGTAGATGCCTTCCCGGCGGAAACAGTTGCCATCTACCGCCTCATGAAAGCGGGTGATTATAAACAGGCATTGAAAATTTATCGTTGGTTTTTACCTGCACTCGAGCTGGATATACATCCAAAGCTTGTGCAGTATATTAAGCTGGCGGCCACCCATATGGGTTTAAGCAGCGAATATGTACGAGCTCCGCGACTGGTATTAAAAGGTGAAGAAAGAGAAAAAGTTCTTGCCATAATAAAAGACACAATTAGAACCAGGCCATCATTGCCTGATTATTTACACTTAGAAGTTTTAGAAAATGTTGAAAGGATATAATTTAATTGGGTTAGAAGAAAGCAGTGAAGGAACAAAAACCTTGGCATCTTTTAGCACCGTTGCACAAAAAAAATTACCCGAAGAATTTACGATAGCCACCGGCGGGGAAGTTGATAAAGCAGTTGAAAAAGCAACAACTGCTTTTTTTATCTATAAAAATAAATCTGCGGAGGAGAGGGCTTTATTTTTAGAAACTATTGCTGATGAAATAGTAGCATTGGGTGATGAACTGGTGAAGCGTGCCATGCTTGAAAGCGGCCTGCCCGAAGGAAGGTTAACCGGGGAACGCGGCAGAACCGTAGGCCAGCTAAAATTATTTGCCCAGGTATTAAGAGAAGGTTCGTGGGTGGAAGCAGTAATTGATACTGCTTTGCCCGACCGCAAACCATTGCCCCGGGCTGATTTACGCAAGGTATTAGTTCCTATTGGTCCTGTCGCGGTCTTTGGTGCTAGCAATTTTCCCTTTGCATTTTCTACCGCCGGCGGCGATACAGCTTCTGCCCTAGCAGCGGGAAATCCTGTAGTGGTGAAAGCCCACGATTCACATTTGGGCACTAACGAAATGGTGGCCTCAGCGATTAAGAGCGCCTCTGTAAAATGTAATATGCCGGATGGTGTGTTCTCTTTTCTTATTGGTGAAGGGCCGGATACTGGTATTAAACTCATCACGCATGAAGGTATAAAAGCTGTTGGTTTTACAGGTTCATATCATGCTGGTATGTCAATATACAAAGCCGCCGCAAATGACAGAAAAACACCTATTCCTGTATTTGCAGAAATGAGCAGCATCAATCCTGTTTTATTATTGCCCGGTAAATTAAAAGA
>JALYYM010000645.1 GCA_030946565.1 Bacteroidota bacterium
ATTTCGATAGCGGGAGTAATTTCAGGAGGTGCCATTTTATCCTGGGGTACAACATATCCTTTGGCTTCAACAACCTCCGGCGCGGGAAAATCGATACTGCCTGGCTTTTGGTTTTGCCTTTTGCAACCAGGTTGTACCACAGAAAGGAAAAGAATTAAATAAATTATTTTCTTTCTCATTAGCGACTGAAATATTAAACATGTATTTATTACTAAGTTATCTAAACTATAGGAGTCTAAAATATCCACGAAAGGCTTTACATCGGAGTTTAAATAGTTCGAGCTTTGTAACAACACGAATTGTCACTTATTCATAAGTTGGATTACACAATTTTCGAAAAAGTAATTTGTTACATTTGTTCTCCCCTGTGCCGTGTCTCTACTACAAGCATTGTGCTGATGCAGGACACTGCTATTTAGGTCATCGTTCTTGTATCGCATATATTCCTGCTTTCGATCTAAGTAATATTTCGCAGAACTGTGTATGTAGTTGACAGGATTATCTACTAAGTTCCATACGCAGCTGCATCGGTTATTATGAATATAAGACAATTTTTTCAACAAGAAATGTTGAGATGTAATTTGTTTACAATTAAACGACCGCTCAAATACCTGGTGTTTCTTTCCCCTGTCTTTATCAGATTTCGTTACAGCCTCCTATCGCCGGCATGACGTAACGCATAATAATTTTTATACCCCGCTAAAACTCCGCTTACCTTTACTCTGAGATTGCCTTGTTCTATTTTCTAACGCGGAGGCATTTCTTCACCGCGGAGAAGAATCTCCCGCTATGTAAAATGTTCCCTTAGTTTTTTACTATCTATATTGCCGGGAGATGCCTGCTATCCCCGGCATGACGTAACTACGCGCAACACTGTTGACTTTTTCTCAGCGGCTGGCTTGTTCTGTTTTTGAGCACAGAGGCATGCCTGTTTTTTGCTTAAAATAAAAGACCATTCATTTTACTGAAATGGTCTTCTTAAATTAAGAGAAACAAAGTGTAATACTATTTCTTATCCACCTTTTTGTCCATCTTTTTGTCCATCTTACCACCTTTTTTATTCATTTTCTCATCCTTCTTTTCCATCTTATCTTCTTTCTTTTCCTCTTTTTTAGTCATAGTCTTATGATGGTGACCTTTGTGATGGTGCTTGTGATGCTTTGGTGTAGTCTGAGCTACGGCAGCCAAAGTGAAACAAAATAGTAATGAAACGGCAATCATTAATTTTTTCATAATAGTAATAATTTAAATTTTTAAGTATAATAATAATCCGGTTATAAATATGAGCTCTTTTTTTAGGAACGGTTGCGTCTTCTTTAATAATTACAATTTCGTGATAATACTTAATGTATATAAAATTATAAAAAGGGATCGCCTAATTTTAAAATGGAATTTGAAATATTGATTTAAAATTTGCAAGCTCCTCTTTCTTCATATGGGTATCAACACCAAAGATCAAATCTTCAGCGGGTAGTTTTTTAAAAGTACCAAACAACCTGTCCCAAATACTTAATACATCACCGTAATTACAATCTGTATATGGACGCTGATAGTGGTGATGCACCTGGTGTAGATTTGGTGTGATAAAGAGTAAACCAATGATGTCATCCATGTATTGCGGAAGACGGAGATTCATGTGGGCAAATAAGGTGGAAAAGGCCTGGATAATCTGGCGCAGCATTAAAATCCAAAAAAAAGTTCCGCTTATAAAAACCCAGAGCAGGGTAAATGACAGCCTGATAAAATTTTCTACCGGGTGTTCCCTGAATGTTGTCGAAATATCTACTATGTGATCACTGTGATGTACTACGTGAAAGATCCAAAGTCTTTTTACTTTATGCATGATCACGTGATAAACGTATTCTCCCAGGTCTAAAAAAACGAAGCCGGTAATAAACAGGAGAACCGGACTATTGCCAAAATTCAAATGATGTAAAAAACCAAATTGATGCAAAGATGTCCATGCAATTACTTTTACAAAAGCCAACCCCAATAGAAATTGTCCCGGAATAGAAGTCAAAATAAAAGGGGCATTTATAAATGCATGTGCCCATTTCTTATAGCCTAAGATTACCCCGGCGAGGTTTTCCAAATTCCAGGCAATGAAAAAAACGCTGATGAATAAAAGTAATTGAATTTGTTCCCCGTCTTTAGAAATAAACTGCAGAAAATGACCTTTCATAAATTATAGTAATGTTTGTATAAAATGGTTTGAGGCAGTTCGGTTAAAATTGCTGCGACAAAGTAATCTAATCAGAAGTTGATTAATTCAATAAGAAAGTTGGGTTAAGAAAATGGTAAAAGGTTTTACACCGAAAGTACGAACTGTGATAGAATCACTTG
>JALYYM010000655.1 GCA_030946565.1 Bacteroidota bacterium
CTCATGAATGATTGGGTACACGTCCAGGATTCATTAAGTGCCTGGAATATTTCAAACGCAAAAAATTCTCCTCAAATGAAATGGGTACTGGCAAAATTTAACGGAAGAACAGCAGAAGCAAAAGCCCTTGAAGGTAAAATTTTAGGGAGAGGTAACGAGAGTATTTTTCATCTTTTTTCAAGAGCAATTGAATTGGTTGAGGGGGAAAGAAAAAGAAATTAAGTAGATAGGATTAGGTAGAATGGCGCAAAAGCAAATAAGTCTGGGTTTATGTAAAAAGGGACTTGTTGCAATTATGCGGTGAATTGAACAGCTTCACGTCTTTTCGAGGAAATATGCGTGAACTGCAAAGGGTTTGGAGGTAAAAAGAACTAAGCGTGTTTCCGTGGCAATCTCCTTGGGTATGCGTACTTCGTCTCCAAGGAGATTGCTTCGTTGCCGCAAGATTTATTATGAATAAAGTTTATTCGGCTCCTCGCAAAGACGAACCTTGCGACCAATAAAAGATTGAGCTAATTACAAATAGATTTTTAGAAAATAATAGTCATTAAAAATACAACGACCATAAAACGACCTTTTTCAGTCACTGACATATTGAATATTCAATCCGTCAGCGATGCGCACTTGTCTCCAGATGGAAAGAATGTAGTTTGTGTTATTACTTCGGCAAGAATTAATTCCCGGCAGACAAATATTGTTTTAATTGATATTTTATCAAAAAAGCAAAAGACTGTGGCCGAAGGTGAATCACCACAATGGTCGCCTGATGGAAAATGGATTGCATACCTCGGCGACCATAATGGAAGCACTGCAATTTTTATTTATGATGTTGTAAATAATTCTAAAGAATTTCTTGTAAATATTTATGAATCCGATTATTTCATAGACCATTATGCGGTTAATAATTTTTGCTGGTCGCCTGATGGAAAAGCAATCGCTTATGTAAGTACGGAACCATTTACAAAAAGTGATGACAAACCTTTATGCAGAGAGCTTACACACCTGTTGTATAAATCAAAAGGTGGAAGAGGGCGACAGAATTACGCTGATAACAGGCGCACTCACATTTGGATAATTTCTATCGAAGAAAAAATTCCCAGGCCTGTTTTTATAAATGAATATGATCAGCATTCCATATCATTTTCTCCTGATGGTAAAAAGATTTGTTTTATAAGCAACACAACCGGCACTCCGGATCTTAATCAATGGAGCAGAGTATTTTCAGTAGATATAGTAACAGGGGAAATAAATAAAATTTCCAACGAAAAGGGTTCTGCATTTCTGCCCGCCTGGTCACCGGATGGAAAATATATCACCTACATGAGAATCAACAGCGAGATAAGCACCAACGACAGCCCTGCTGAGGATACACAATTATACATTATTCCATCATCATCGGGGGGAGTTGCTAAATGCTTAACACGTTCTCTTGACCGGCGGATAGAACAGATTTCATGGGATCCATCTTCAACCAGTATTTATTTTACTACAGGAAATACCGGCGACACTATTTTATATCGTGTGTCAATTTTATCCGGCGAAATTGAAAGTATTATTTCTACGGAGGGAAAGGTTATCGAATATTCTATCAGTAATGATGGTAAAAAAATAATTTATGTTCATACTGATGCCACTCACGTTGCGGATGTTTTTATCTACGACATAGAAAATCAAACGAAAATTCAATTAACCCATTTTGGCGAAGATTTATTAAACGAATGTACACTTCAGCCTGCCGAAACTTTCTGGTATAAAAGTTTTGATGGTACTAACGTACAGGGTTGGGTGATAAAGCCATATAATTTCGATCAACAAAATAAATACCCTTTGATTTTAGTGATCCATGGCGGTCCGCATAATATGTTCGGGTACGAATTTGAAGACAGGATGCAACTTCTTTCAGCAAATGGTTATGGTGTTTTATATATTAATCCCCGCGGCAGCAGCGGCTATGGACAGGAGTTTTCAAATGGCTGTATGAAGGCGTGGGGCGAGGGAGATTACAACGACTTAATGTATGGAGTTGATGCAGCCATAGAAAATAATAAATGGATTGATGCATCAAGGCTTGGCGTAACCGGCCAGAGTTACGGAGGCTACATGACCAATAGGATCATTACAAAAACACAAAGATTCAAAGCAGCAGTTGCAGATGGAAGCATTAGTAATCTTATCAGTTTTGCCGGCACTTCACTCTATCATTCTCTAATGGAATCTGAATACCAGCTTTCAGTATATGATAATTATGATGAGCTATGGAAATGTTCGCCGCTGAGAGATGTGAAGAATGTCTCAACTCCCGTTTTGTTCCTACACGGCGAGACGGATAATGAAGTCCCCATATCGCAGGCCGAAGAAATGTTTATAGCGCTAAAGAAACTTGGGGTAACAACTTCATTAGTTCAGTATGTAGGAGAGGGACATGGATGGAGACCCGATTTAAAGCCCGATGCGAAAATTGATTTGTTGACGAGAATGATTGGCTGGTTTGACATGTTTTTAAAAAATGAAAAGGTATCGGAAGGTTGACCTGTGTAGCAGTTAGCAAAAACCAAGAAGGTTTTATTGAGAGCTTTTGGATTAAAGAGTTTCTGAGAAAACCTTCTTGGTTTGAAAATCTTTGAGAGTTTTTGATTTAAAGTATCTCTGAAAAAACCTTCTTGGTTTAATAATGAATGATTCTAAAATCGTGTAAGTAATACTAAAAAAAAACAACACCAACTAAATTTCCTTTTATGAAAAAAAATAAGAGCTGGATCACCTTTGTAATTATACATGTAATTTTTATGGGGGTGTGGGGCGCTCTTATTGAGATTCCTGAAAAGAATGGATTTCCTGCAACATTGGGTTATGTGGTGTGGGCGCTCACGATGATCCCGGCTGCTGTCGTGGCTTTAGTAATTAATAAATGGAAATTAGAGTATGACAAACGCTCGATTTTTTGGGGATGCCTGGCGGGCTTACTTGGAGCCATAGGGCAGTTGGTTCTGTTTGTTACTTTAAAAATAGCGCCGGCCTATCTCGTTTTTCCTTTACTTTCTCTTACCCCTGTCGTTACTATTTTGCTCGCTGTTTTTTTATTAAAAGAAAAAACAAGCCGTGCAGGTTGGATGGGAATTATAATTGCGGTTGTTGCTATTTTATTACTCTCTTATCAGCCTCCCGGCGATGATAATGCAAGCGGTTATTTGTGGATGCTGCTTGCAGCCATTCCGTTATTTGCATGGGGAGCGCAAGGTTACGTGATGCGATTTGCCAACGAAACGATGAAAGCAGAAAGCATCTTTTTTTATATGATGATCACTTCAGTTGCGCTCATTCCGGTTGCTCTATGGATGACTGATTTTTCGCAACCTATCAACTGGGGTTTCAAAGGGCCTTACCTCGCAGGCTTCATTCAAATATTAAATGCATTCGGGGCGCTTTGCTTAGTGTATGCATTCCGGTATGGAAAGGCAATAATCATTGCACCCATGACGACTGCCCTTTCACCGGTGCTTACCGTAATAATCTCTCTTGGCATCTATGCAGTAATACCTCATCCTGTAATTATTGGAGGAATGGTACTGGCCATTGTCGCTGCATTTTTGATGGGAGTCGAGGAGACGAAAATGGATACAACTGAAGAGAAACCCAGTTTGTATAAAGTTTAAAATAGAAGATTAATAATTCAGTTTATAAAGAAGGTAAAACAATAGAAAAAAATGTTACAACTTAAAGATCTGAATCTCGCCAGGGAATACAGTGGCGTAAGAGGCGCCAAACATACAGCAAGCGAAATTGCAGGACAGCCAAAATTATGGAAGGAAGTGTATAAGCTGGTTCTTGAAAAAAAGAAAAGCCTGGAAGAATTTTTATCACCCATTTTAATTTTAAAAGATGTAAGGATAATTTTAACAGGAGCCGGGTCATCGGCTTTTATTGGAGAATCCGTTCAGGGAATATTACAGGCCGAAACACAGCGAGTGGTTCAGGCAATCCCAACCACCGACCTGGTTACACATCCTGAATTATTTTTTTTAAAAGAAGTTCCAACATTGCTCATCTCATTTGCAAGGTCTGGTAACAGCCCTGAAAGCCTTGAGAGTATTCGCCTGGCCAATATTTACAGTCAGCGAATATTTCATTTAATAATTACTTGTAATGAAAATGGGCGACTAATTAAAAAATCTAATTTCAAAAACTATTACACTCTTATTCTTCCAGACTGCGCAAATGATAAAGGGCTTGCAATGACCGGCAGCTTCACATCAATGCTTCTTTCTGTCATGCTAATTGCCAAGCTTTCCAACATAAGCAACTTACAACCGCAATTGCAGGATGCGATAATGAATGCGAAAAAGATATTGAGCAAATATTTACCTGTTATAAAAAATGTGGCAAGGAACAAATATGAAAGAGTTATTTTCCTGGGGTCGGGACCACTTCTCGGTATTGCACGTGAATGCCAGCTTAAGCTTCAGGAACTCACCGATGGCCGGGTGATCTGTAAGCACGACTCTTTTCTTGGGTTCAGGCATGGCCCGAGAGTTGTTATCAATAAAAGATCTTTAATAGTTTATTTCTTTTCCAGCGATGATCATGTTTTTCGATATGAAAAAGATTTAGTTAAAGAGATTGCTACTGGTTCCACTTATTTACCGGCAATATGCGTAGGGAGAAAAGTTGCAGGACTGGAAAATTCTATCCTCGATATTGAATTTGAAAATTCAACTTTGTCGTCAAATGATTTTTATATCATCCCTGCGGTTTTAACCGGCCAACTTTTGGGTTTTTATAAATCAATAGAATTAGGATTGATGCCGGATAATCCTTCAGTGAGCGGCGCTATCAACAGGGAAGTGCAGGGAGTTACTATTTATGAAACTGCAAATATTTTAGAATGATTTTTATGCTGCTGAGTTAAGATTTATTCAAATGAATGAGAAAAATATTTTAGTTGTTGGAGAATTAAACATAGATATAATAGCAGATGATATTAATGGCTTTCCTGTAATAGGCCATGAAATTTTGGCTAATAAATTGAATATAACATTAGGAAGTTCATCAGCTATTTTTGCTTCTAATATCGCTACACTTGGCGTCAACACTTGGTTTTGCGGTGTAGTAGGCAAAGATTCATTTGGTGAATTTATTTTGGATGAATTAAAAAATAAGAACGTTGATACCTCCTACATTTCACAGTCGGAAAAATACAAAACAGGAGTAACTATAGTTTTAAATTATTCACAGGATCGTGCAAACATTACTCACTGCGGTGCAATGAATGCATTAGATATGACCTGCATTCCTCTTACTGAATTTTCTAAATGTAATCACCTTCATTTTTCTTCCTATTTTTTGCAAAAAGGAATACAGGCAGACGTTGTAAATTTATTTAAAGCGGCAAAAGAACGAGGCCTTACTACTTCTCTTGACATACAATGGGACCCGAATAATAAGTGGGATTTCCCTTATAAAGATTGTCTTCCTTTTGTAGATATTTTTTTACCTAACGAATCAGAAATATTAATGCTCTCCGGCGAAAGCGAACTTAATAAAGCTTTAGAAAAGATAGGAGAATTTGCAAATCTGGTTGTTGTGAAGCTCGGCACAAGAGGCGCTATAGCTTTTGAAAAAGGAACCATTACTTGTTCCAAACCTTTTTTGCACAACGATTTTATAGATGCTATTGGCGCCGGTGACAGCTTCAATGCCGGTTTTATTTCTAAATATCTTTCGCAGTGTTCCCTTGAAGAAAGCCTTCAATTTGCAAACCTTGCCGGAGCAATTAATACA
>JALYYM010000674.1 GCA_030946565.1 Bacteroidota bacterium
CAAATAGACAATGGAACCTCTATAGATGTAAATGGTGACAATTTAACAGTAACAATAACCAAAAAAGGAATTTAAGTATGGCCAAACAGAAACAAAAGGCAAGCCCATCTTCAAAAAAGACGGTTACACCCACAAAAAATGTGGTCTCTGCTAAAAAGCCTAAATCAGCGCCGTTGAAAAAAACTGCGAAGCCTGCTGCAAAAGCGCCAGCAAAAAAAGTGTTGGCAAAAAAAGCTGCTCCACAGGCCGCTCCTGCTGCGAAAAAGCAACCAATAAAAAAATCAGCTAAACCCGTTGCAAAAGCGGTCCCGGCAAAAAAAACCGTTACGCCGGAAGTAAAAAAAGCAGCGCCTAAAAAACTTCCTGTGAAAAATATAACGGCTTCAAAACCAAAAGATATGGCAAAAAAACCCGTGGCTAAAGCAACTAAAGATATCCCTGTAAAGACGTCGGCAAAGAAGCAAAAGCCCCAAGAAGATACTAATGATCATAAGAAACAACTAAAGACTGCAATGGCAAAATCTACAAAGAATAAGGAAGAGAGCAAAAAACCCCAGAAGCCGTTTGTAATGCCCAAAACAAGTACAGATAGGTCTCGTAAATACGAACCCCAATTTGTAAAGTCGGTACTTGACCAGGCACCAGAAGAAAATAACGGACCAAGCATGAGGTACAGCGATAGTGAACTGGTAGAATTCAGGGAGCTTATTACCCGGAAGCTGGAAACAGCAAAGAAAGAGCTTGGTTATTTGCAGGGGTTAATTACCCGCAAAGATGAAATGGGCGGGGATGATACCGATAATAGGTATATGACTATGGAAGATGGCAGCCTGAGTATGGAAAGAGAGCAACTGAGCCAGATGGCCAGCCGCCAGATCACCTTTATTGATCATCTTGAGAAAGCGATGATGCGGATTGAAAATAAGACTTATGGCATCTGCAGAGTTACCGGAAAACTTATCGATAAGGCACGTTTGAGGGCTGTTCCCCACGCTACCTTATCCATCGAGGCAAAAATGGGCATTTCGAGATAAAAGATTTTTTTATTAAAAATAATTGAGAGAGCTATATAACGGCTCTCTTTTTTTGTGCCGCTATCTTAGGATAGATTAGATTGCTTTATAACATTTAAGCAGCTTATTAAGCGCTTGACGCAGGCGATAACTGCAAAAGATGAACAGAGATTTAAGCCGGGGATTGAGGGTTAATAGAATTACAAAAGCTAAGGCTATTTAGTATATTTGCACTTGAAATTGCCTTTGTTGCTTTGAAGCTCTACGTTCTACGTGGAAGATTATTAGAAGCAGCAGGGGCGTTTCACTTTTTATATGTCATCACCAGATTCTATTGTATTTGATGATGGGAGGAATAGCCAATGTCTATAAGGATGAAAAAATATGTTCTGATAATCACCGTCAACTTCTGTAGTAATTCCAATATTAAAATTCACCCTTGTTTCTCTGATTTTTTATTAATGTGTTTGTATAATTTTTCTTTTGCAATAGTTCTCTTCCCTCTACGAAGAGAGCCTTCTGGTTTTTCTTTATGCTGGTCATTCAACCTAAAAGACATTGCTCCAAGAATGACATCTAAGCACTGCATAAGTATATGCTTTTTAGAGTCCACCTCTGAAATAGAATCTTTTTTTATAATGATGTTGGAACCGGAAAATTCGGGTAAAAATTGAATACCATAAATATAATTTTTGAATTGGTGATTTTTCTTGTCACTATCTGGAAGTTTATCAAAAAATATTTCAAGGTCAAGCGGAATATCAGAAATTATATATTTTAATCCAAATGCAAGTTTTAAGAAGTGGTAGTATAAGGTATGATACTGATTCTCGTGATGTCTTTTTGTAAGGTTTTTGGCAATAAATCTATTGTCAGTAAACATAATTCTGACTTTAATTGAGTTCGCTTTTACAAATGCAAAGAAAACATCAACGATTTCTATGTACTGCTGTAATTTATATGTGTTTACGTCGCCCCACTTTAGCTCGGAATTTTCAATTTGGAGGTCCTGAAACTTACTCGTAATTGCATGCTTAATTTTTTCAAATTCATTTTTATCAATTAAGATGCCACCATAAAAGTTTGAATAATATCTCCCCTTTTTTAGGGATTCGTCGCAAAATATGTAAAAGCCTTTCATGGTTACAAATCTACTGAGTGTCTGCAAGATTTAGATATTTGTGTCAGGGCACTATGTGAAGCGAAAGAGCTAAATGCTTGTCAACAAAAGAAGCGCGGGGAATTAAAGCAAATTTGAAAAACCACCCTGGGAATTTATGTATCGCCCGGTATGCGAAAGTTCTGATAGATGACGCATTATAAAAAAAATTTTTATCCTTTCCATTCACCCAATCCCTGCCGGATAATGGTCCATTCATCAGACGTGCAATCAATAACAGTGGAAGGTACCACGCCTCCCGGCCCACCATCAATAACAAAATCAACCAACTTTCCGAATTTTTCATAGATAATTTCAGGGTCTGTATATTCCTCAGCCATTTCACCCGGAAGTGAAGCGCTTAGCAGAGGATTACCTAATGTTTCAAGAATTTCACTGCATATAACGTTGTCGGGTATGCGCAATCCAATAGTGTCCTTTTTACTTTTAAGTATTTTAGGTACCTGTTTACTCGCCGGCAATATAAAAGTGTAAGGGCCGGGCAGGTAATTTTTTAATACTCGATAAAGAGGTGTGTCAATGCTTTTAGTATAGTCACTCAAGTGGCTTAGGTCGCGGCATATAAATGAAAGCTGCGCCTTTTTAGGATCTACATTTTTTATTATGCAAATGCGCTCTATAGCCTGCTGCTGAGAGATGTCACAACCAAGTCCATATATTGTATCCGTTGGGTAAATGATGACGCCGCCGTCTTTAAGGCACTCAGCTACCTGGCTTAATAAACGTGGCTGTGGATTTTTTGGATGAATAGTTAAAAGCATCGCATAAAGTTAGTGTCTTATTATTTTTTTGCAGCAGATCGTTTGCGAAGAATGATAAATAAAGCGCTGCGCAGCAACAATCAGCCTGGATAAGACATGAAAGTAAAAAAGAATTATTGAGCGCTAACTCTTTATTATTGCCAACCCTGATATTCTGTTTTAATCTTTTACATTTGCACCATTTGATACAAACTTAAACCCCGGCAAAAAATATTATGGCAATCATCTCACTTGGCACAATGGCATTCGATGCAATAGAAACACCGTTTGGAAAGATTGATAAAATAGTTGGTGGCTCCGCGATTTATGTTGCTTACGCTGCCAGCCACCTTACGCAACCTGTTCAGCAAATTTCAATAGTAGGCGATGATTTTCCTGAAGAGGAGATGAAGGAACTCACGAGTCGTGGTGTTGAAGTTTCCGGCGTGGAAATAGTGCCCGATAAAAAATCTTTTTTCTGGAGTGGCAAGTATCACCTGGATATGAATACACGTGATACGTTAATCACTGATCTGAACGTGTTGGC
>JALYYM010000680.1 GCA_030946565.1 Bacteroidota bacterium
TTAAAAATAAAAGCAAAGTGAAATGATTATTAGAAGTTACTCCAATAATAAAATTGTTACCGATTCACGCTTCAAAACCACCTGGCGTATGGTTCAGCAATATAACAGCTACCATAAGAAACAGGCATTTAAAAAGCAGGCGCCCTTCGATGGAAAAGTGGTAGCCGCTCCCAGTATCCCTTCTTTTAAAAAAATTGCTCTTGCAAACACTATTTATTTTTCTTATCTTTTTTCCTTCATTTACCATTTCTTTAAAAACCTGGATTCGCACCAGTTTAATAATGAAAGTATTTAGCAAGCAGATTAAACACGCCAATTACTCAAGAATTATCGAATGGGGTAAGCTTGTTAGCATTACCGGAGGCGCACAGCTAATTGTTCAAACTACAGCATTACTTTCAGGCCTGTTGGTTATTCGATTATTACCTACTAAGGAATATGCATGGTACACATTGGCAAATGCAATGTTAAGCACTTTGACAGTAGTAGCGGATGGGGGCATTTCTGCCGGGGTAATGACCATTGGTGGTAAGATTTGGCAGGACAAACAAAAGTTAGGAACGGTATTATCCACCGGAATTGCTTTAAGAAAAAAATTTGCTATAACAAGCCTGCTGGCGTCAACTCCAATTCTAATTTATTTATTAATACATCATGGAGCAGGCATTGCTAATGTTCTTTTGATTGTTGCCGCCCTTATTCCGGCGTTTTTTGCTGCTCTTTCTGATTCACTTCTTGAGGTAGTACCAAAGCTGCATCAGCAGATTAATCTTTTGCAAAAAAACCAGCTTACCGTAAATATTTGCAGGCTATTATTAACTCTCGTAACAGTACTTATTTTTCCATTTGCTTATATAGCTGTTTTAGCAGGCGGCATTCCGAGAATTTATGGCAATTTCAGGTTACGAAAAATAGCTGCTGCGTTTGCAGAAAAGCACCAGGCGCCAAATCAAAGAATCCGAAAAAAAATTTTGAACATAGTTAAAGGAATTTTGCCCGGGTCTATTTATTATTGTTTATCTGGTCAAATAACGATTTGGCTAATCTCTATATTTGGAACCTCTTTATCTATAGCAGAAGTTGGCGCGCTGGGCCGATTATCCATGATTTTAAGCCTGTTTAGTGTGGTATTTGGAATATTAATAATCCCTCGCTTTGCAAGATTGCCAAACGATAAGCATTTAGTTTTAAAGCGCTTTTTACAGTTACAAGCGGGACTTTTAATTTCCGGCTTTTTAATTGTCGGGATATTGTATACTTTTTCTACACAGGCGCTTTCAATTTTAGGCCCTGCCTATAAGAATTTAAAAATTGAACTGATTTTAAGTATCATCGGAAGCTACATTGGAGTAATTGCAGGTTTACTATACGGCTTATCTATTTCCAGGGGCTGGATAATTAATCCATTAATTAATATTCCACTAAACTTAATTGTAACAGCGGCTGCTATATCGTTATTGAATGTTTCCACCGTTCGTGGAATTTTTATCTTTAATATTTGTGTTGCATCTGTCCAGGTATTGATATATCTTTTTTATGTTCTTAGGAAAATAACAAAACTTAATTATGCATTGTCTTTTAATACTTATTAGTGTTATGTTCATTGTAAGGTGACGGCTCCTTCGTCAATGGTGAATGGTCAATTGTGAATTTGCCCTTTCGCCATTGACAATTGAAGCTTAATTTAAAACTAGAGTTAATATCCTTCTGTTTTTATCCATAAAAATTAAACCGATATACGTATGAGACCTATAGTTTGTACGCTTTTTGAAAAAAAATATCACTATGGATTGGCTGCATTGGTAAACTCTTTGTATAAAACCGGCTTTAGAGGATCAGTATTTGCCGGGTATAAAGGAGAACTTCCTTCCTGGGCTAAGGTTTCGAACCATCATGCAAAAATAAAATGGGAAGGAGCTAAAATATTCTCTGTTGCAGAGGGCCTTGATATTCATTTTCTTCCCGTTGACACCGATTACCATCTTACGAATTATAAGCCGGCATTTATGCTGAAATTATTGGAATTACATGAAGCTGCCTGTAGTGGTATTTTTTATTTTGACCCTGATATAATTCTTGTGAGATCATGGCCTCTCTTTGAAGAATGGATAACATGTGGTGTCGCTTTGATTGAGGATATAAATTCTCCGTTGTCAAACCTTCATCCAAGAAGAATTGCCTGGCGCAGGTATTTCGCTGAAAAGGGCATAACTCTTGAATTTAAAAACCCTATTTACGTTAACGGGGGATTCGTTGGCCTGAGCCCTGGGAATGCAAGTTTTCTTACACTTTGGGGCAAAATGCAGGAAACTTTCGCACCTCTTATCGGGGGTTTGAATAATTCCATTTTCATGGGACGTAACACTAAATTATGGAGAACAGCCGGCGGCCCTTTTATGCCATTTTTAAAAACTGACCAGGATGCGCTAAACATTGCCGTTGAAGCATGTAACAATGAAATCAGTTTTTTAGGTAATGACACGATGGGCTTTAGCGCAGGATTTACCATGATGTACCATGCTCTCGGAATGCATAAGCCATGGGAACGAAAATCGCTTAAACATGCGTGGAAAGGCGAACCTCCAAGGAAAGTAGATATTCTATTTTGGAAATCAGTAAGCAGGCCCATAAAGGCTGCCTCTTCCGGACTTATTAAATGGAAGAGATTTACAATAAACATTGCCAGTTTCATTGGACGATTTTACAGTAAAGCATAGCATAAGCCTGCTTGTTTTTACAACTTTAAAATTTATCGGCCTTTTATTTCAGAAATGAAAAGTGGTACCAACCATTTCTTTAACCGCGTTTTATATTTTTATTAAAGATTTATTGAGGCGCCACAATATTTTAAACAGGCTTTGGGTAATGTGTGAATAACTGATTACCTGCGTTGCATATAGTAAATGTGGTTTGTGTACTTGCATCGCCTCTTGATGAGTATTTTGTCCTTTATGAAAAGTAGTTCTCATCCTTCCATCCTCAACACCTCCAGCGGCGATCTGTTTAAAATGCCCCGGCTATTCGCCAGGCCTGTTACAACCGTAAGCAAACAAACCAGCGCAAATAAAATCAACACCGGTAATAACTCAGGATGAAATGGTATTTCAAAAATATAATATGCCAGGCCCCAACTTGCCGCAAAGGCTAACAGTATACCCGTAAACGCAGCTAATGTTCCAAGAAAAAAATATTCCAAAGCAGTGATGACAAATATTTGTTTGCGGCTGCCGCCTAACGTACGCAGCAACACACTTTCCTGCAGGCGCTGGTACTTACTTATGAGCACAGAGGAGATCAATACAACGATGCCGGTAACAATACTGAAACCTGCCATAAAGCGAATCACAAAACCAATTTTGCTCATAAGGTTGTCCAGTATGCGCAACACAAGGGCAAGGTCAATAATGGACACATTGGGATATGCCTTTACCATTGCCTGCTGAAAATTTGCCGATACTTGCTGCGATGGAACTTTAGTAAGTATCACTTTAAATTGCGGTGCATCTTCCAGCAGGCCCGTTGGAAATACTACAAGAAAGTTCGTTTGTATGCCGCCCCAGTTTACTTCACGCAGGCTGCCGACAATGGTTTTCATTATTGACCCCTGCACATTGAACGTGAGCGTATCTCCCAGGTGCACGCCACTTCTCTTTGCAAAATTATTCTCCAGCGAAATAGCAGGTATGCCATTACCGTTAGTAGCCCCCGTCCATCTGCCACGGGTAATTTTTTCAGATGCTGTTAGTGAGTCCCTGTAAGTAACCCGGTATTCCCTGCTAAAGAGCCAGTGCGAAAACCCTTTGCTTGAATCTTTTTTCGCCTGTGCTGCTGTAATACCGTTTACGTCTTCAAGGCGCATATTTACAATGGGTATAGTTTCCTTCACTGTTAAGCCAAACTTCCGTACAAGGCTGCTTACACCGTCGGCCTGCTTGCTTTGAATATCAAACAAAACAACATTTGGCTGATTTTCACCTGCGTTTAAATTGAGCCTGCTGAGCAATAAAGCCTGCACAAAAAAAAGTGTACATATAAGCGCTGTACCAAGGCCGATAGAAACTATAAGTACCGTTGTTTGATTATTGGGCCGGTATAAATTAGCAAGCCCCTGCCGCCAAAGATAATTCCAGGAGGTTGGAAAAAAATGCCGCACCATCCACATAAGTCCGCGGGCAATCGCGCTTAGCAGCAATAATGCTCCTGCTATATATGCTGTAAAATATAGCGCTTGTTTCCAGTCGTTCAATTGTACCAACGTGAACCCATACACGAAAAGAGCGATCAAAAAATAGATAAATATTTTTACAGCATCTCTTTCGCGCCGCGGTGGTTCATAAGAGACCCGTAATGCATTTAATGGCGAAATCTTTCGAATAGACAGTAATGGCAATAATGAGAATAAAATGGAGACAATAATACCCAGTGTAATGCCCTGCATAACGGCAGCCCATGATATGGCGGTACTTATTTTTACAGGCAAAAAATCTTTTATCACAAAAGGCAAAAATTGCTGAATACCTACGCCCAAAGCGGCGCCAACAGAGGAGCCTATAAAACCTATGACAACGATTTGGATGAGATAAATAACGAAAGCCTGAGATGCTTTTACGCCAAGGCAACGCAATATCGCAATGGAGTTTATTTTTTCTTTTACATACACATGCACTGAGCTGGCAACTCCAGTGCAACCGAGTAGCAAAGCGATGAAACCTACCAGCGAAAGGAATTTTGTAAGATCGCTGAACGCCCGGCCTGTACTTTCTTTCTGGCTCTCTACCGTTTCATAGTTCAGCTCGTTTGCTTCCAGGCGCGGCTTCATACGGTCTACTATTGCCTGCACATTAACCTGCTGATTGTATTTAAAATAATAGCGGTAACTGATGCGGCTTCCTTTTTGATCAAGGGACGTTTGCTTCATATAATGAAGCGGAATATAAACGATAGGAGCTATAGATGCAGACAGGCCCGTTTGCCC
>JALYYM010000685.1 GCA_030946565.1 Bacteroidota bacterium
ATCATGAAAAGGTTTGGGAATATGACTGTTAAGTTAGCTGAAAGAATAAAGTAATGTAGTTAACAGATACATAAATAGTATAGCGTATCTAAAGCAGATAAAATAAAAATCCAAACACCTTTATCTTATACCTATCCCTTTTATTTTATAATGAAACATTACCTTTGAGACACTGATCTATTTTTTAAAATAAAACAAATACAACATGAAAGTAACCGTAGTAGGCGCAGGCGCAGTAGGCGCTACATGTGCAGACAATATTGCCCGAAAAGAACTTTGTGAAGAGCTGATATTGCTAGACATAAAAGAAGGAATATCTGAAGGTAAGGCAATGGATTTTATGCAAAGCGCCGCATTACTTGGCAGTGATACAAAGATTATTGGCAGCACTAGTGATTATAAGAAAACTGCAGGGAGTAATGTGGTAGTGATAACATCTGGCTTGCCTCGCAAGCCGGGTATGACGCGGGAAGAGTTGATTGGAATAAATGCCGGCATTGTAAAAGGAGTTACTTCAAACATATTAGAACATTCGCCCGATGCGATTATAATTGTGATAAGCAACCCGATGGATACGATGACCTATCTCGCTTTAAAGTCCAGTGGCCTTCCGAAAAACAGGATAATTGGCATGGGCGGTATATTGGATAGCAGCCGGTTTAAATATTATTTGTCAATGGCTATGGGCTGCTCCGCGCAGGACTTGCAGGCCGTAGTGATTGGAGGGCATGGTGATACTACAATGATTCCATTAACAAGGTTAGCAACGTACAATGGCACGCCTGTATCAAATTTGCTTGATGAAGCAACGCTAAAAAAGGTAGCAGCAGATACGATGGTTGGGGGTGCCACACTTACAGGTTTATTAGGAACGAGCGCATGGTATGCGCCAGGCGCTGCGGGTGCAGCATTAGTTGAATCTATAGTAAGAGATGAGAAGAAATTAATTCCATGCAGTGTTCTTGTTGAGGGAGAATACGGGCAGGACGATATTTGTATAGGTGTGCCTGTGGTATTAGGTAAAAATGGATGGGAAAAAATTATTGATTTTAAATTGAATGATGAAGAAAAAACTGCTTTCAGTAAGAGCGCAGACGCAGTGAGGAATATGAATGGAGCCCTCCAATAACCAAGCAATATTTATCATTTAGAGACCTGCCTGATCTTCTGTTTTCCAATAAGTGTAAACTGGTACATTTTTAGAAGAAAATGTTAATCAACTTTTCTTATCTAAAAACTTGCCTAAAATTTTTGTAGATGACCCTAAATTTTTTAAATTTACCTCCAATGTACCTTATCTCTTCACTTTGAAATTTTCGATTTTATACTTTAATGAATTGCGTGACGTTATAAAACTTGATTCAAAATATTATTCTCATGAATTACATGAAACTTTTAAAAAAAACTGCATGGATTCCAGTAATTTTTCTTTTAGTTTCATCGTCATGTAACAAAAATAAAACATTCAGCCAACCCGATCAATCCAATCAATCTTCACCTCCTGCTCAAGTTTCTGACGCTGATCTTAAAGCCCTGCCAAAAGATTTAGGTGGCACACACACACCTGTAGTTTTAAATGCCACTGACAATACAATTTACGGTTATTATTTATATAAGCCGTATGGTTATGACGCCAGCACTTCGTATTATCCCCTTTTAATTTCATTGACGGGAGGCGGAGTTGAGGGAAATAGTATGACCAACCCTTCCGATCTCAACAAAATCCTTGGGGGTGGTATACAATCCATGATCAAAAACAACGCATGGGCTCCAAAGCCAGCAGCTCCGCGTTATCCGATGTTAGTTATTACGCCGCAAATCACCTCTCCAATGCAATCGTATTCGCCTGACAATCTGCATGCATTTATAAAATCAGTTATTTCAAAGTACAGAGTGAATATTCACCGAATTTATATGACAGGCCTGAGTACTGGCGGCTCTGATGCGTTTAAATATGTTCAGTATTATCCGAACGGTTATGTAGCGGCGATCGTTCCAACTGCGGGTGTCGGCCCCTCCACCAATTTCCCTGCTTATAAAAATTTTCCAATATGGGCGTTCGTCGGACAAAATGATACGAAAAAATATATCTCGTTGCTCCCACATATAGACTCCATTAATAAATATTCCACTACAATCAAAGCCAAAATCACTGTTTATCCAGGCGTCGGACATAACTGTTGGGATATGACATATAATGGCTCGGGGATGGGATCGGAAGATCCAAATTTTGATCCGTTTAATATGAGCGTTTATGACTGGATGTTTCAATATGCAAAATGACCGACGTTGATAATGAAGATTTTTTTTAATAAAAAGAGCTTTCTTTTTTCACACGATGATTAACAGGCTTCTTTTTTAGGATTGTCGTAATGGCTCCACATGCTGTAGATAAAAGTAAGCAGGGAATAGAAGTTGGCGAAACCAGTTATCTGAGCCCATTATGGAATAAGCCAAGGCGGCTAATGATGGTTCGTCAATTAATTGGAGAACGTCCCCATGCTACTGGTAAATCCTTAAGATTGTTTTGAAGGCATGTTTTCTTAATGAAAAAAAGACGTTTACATTTCCCTGTTGAGTAAATAATAAGCAAGCTCTTCCAATTGTTTTTTTCGCGAAGAGATCACTGCAGTATCTTCCAGGTTTTCCATAGCGGCAGACATAAATTTTTGCTTTAACTGTAATGCCCAATCCTGCACATTGCAATCTTTATAAATTTTTAGCACCCGCTGAATTTTGTGTTCACTATCCTTTCGCATTAGTTGATGTAGTTCTTCTATTTGAGAAGTAGAGCCAGCCTCCAATGCATGTATCAAAAGAAACGTTTTTTTGTTTGCCAATATATCCCCGCCTAAAGTTTTTCCAAATTTTTCAGGATCGCCAAATGCATCTAAGTAATCATCCTGCACTTGAAAAGCGATGCCCAGATTTTTTCCAAACTCATACAACAAATCCTGGTTGCCTAAGCCTGCGCCGCCTAATAGTGCTCCGGCCCGCAGACTTGCGCCAAGCAATACGGAGGTTTTAAGCCCGATCATTTTTACGTAGTCATCAAAGTTTACTTCAATAGTGTCTTGTTGAGTATCTATTTTGTTTGTTTCATTTTCGGCAAATTCCATATCTAATTGCTGGCCTTCGCACACTTGCCTGGCCATCACATTAAAAAGAGATATAACCTTGCGATTGAAATCGCTGCTAACCTTGTTCAGGTATTCGTAGGCGGCTACCAGCATTACATCTCCGGCAAGCAAGGCAGTTGATTCTCCGTATTTTTCATGTACCGTTTTCATGCCACGGCGCAGAGGAGCCTTGTCCATTATGTCATCATGTACAAGGGTGAAATTGTGAAACAATTCTATGGCGGCTGCCACATGAAAACTGTCCGGATTAATTTCGCCAAATAATTCATTTCCCATTAAACATATAACCGGCCTGATGCGTTTACCCCCAAGCGTTAGTAAGTACTGAGCAGCGTCGTAAAGATTTTTGGGTTCACCAGGGAAATGTCTTTTATTAAATTTTTCTTCAAAAATGATAGAGAGTTCTTTAAATGAATGCATAGTTAATTTTTTCCCGCAAGACTATATTTTTTACGATATTGAAGAGCTGGATTTTTTTATATAAAAATTTTAACCTTACAGTTTAGCTTAACAGGTTGATAACGCTTTATCCCTTTTTCCTTTTTTTTGCTTTGGCAGCTTTTTCCTTCAAACTTTCAATATTAGGAATCCATTCAAAATCCAATTGCCTTTTTTCAAGGTTTGCTGCTACTAATTTTATTTGGATTTTATCGCCCATTCGAAATTTTTTCCCCGTGCGGATGCCCACCAATGAATAGTCTGCATCATCGTGACGGAAATCATCATAATCGGAGAGGTCTCTTACCGAGACCAATCCTTCACATTTTTCATTAACTGTTTCTACCCAAAAGCCAAATGCCGCCACACCACTTATCACCCCTTCCATATCTTCACCCAGCTTATTCATCATAAATTCAACCTGCTTATATTTATTTCCTGCACGCTCCGCTTCCATAGCCGACCTTTCTTTGGCACTGCAATGCTTGCACTTTTCTTCCATCTTTTTATCAGGTTGAATATTTTTCTCTATCACCTCCTGTAATATTCTATGCACCATTACATCAGGATAACGGCGTATGGGAGAAGTAAAATGACAATAATCCTGGAAGCCTAGTCCATAGTGCCCTACATTCTCAGGAGTATAGATTGCTTTCGCCATAGTGCGTATGCCGAGTTGCTCCAGCACGTGCTGTTCGGGCTTTCCATTTACATCCAGCATCAATTGATTGAAGGAAGCTGCGATAGCACTCTCATCATGTATGTCGAATTTATATCCGAACTTTTTTGCAAAGGCAGCGAAGGGCTTTAATTTTTCCTCGTCAGGTTTATCATGAACACGGTAAGGAAATGGAACAGGCTTTTTATTCACTTTTATTTTAGCAACATGTGCTGCAACGGTCCTGTTCGCCAGTAACATAAATTCTTCAACGAGCTGGTGTGCTTCCTTGCTTTCTTTTATTAAAATGCCTATTGGCTTTCCACCTTCATCCAATTGAAATTTTACTTCTGTAGAAGAAAAATTAATAGCGCCGTTTTTGAATCTTTCCTTTCTGAAATTTTTTGCCATTGTATTAAGGCAAATAATCTCTTCACTATATTTTCCACTTTTTGCTTCAATTATTTCCTGCACCTCATCATAGTTGAACCGGTGGTCGCTATGAATAAAAGTCTTGCCAAGCCAGTAATCTTTCACCTTTCCTTTATGCATTTTAAATATTACGGAGAAGGTGTACTTATCTTCATTTGGCCGTAAAGAACAAAGTTCATTTGAAATTTTTTCAGGAAGCATCGGGTTTACCCTGTCTGGCAGGTAAACACTTGTGGCCCTGCTGTAACCTTCTTCATCGAGCGCAGAACCTGGGGTAACAAAATGACTAACGTCGGCGATATGAATGCCTATTTCATATTCATCTTTGCCGGTCTTTTTTATTGAAAGTGCATCATCAAAATCTTTTGCATCTGCAGGGTCAATAGTGAACGTAAGTTCGCTGCGGTAATCTCTGCGTTTACTTAATTCATCATTACTAATGCCAGCTTCAAGGGAATTTGCTTCTTCTAAAACCTGGGCAGGAAACTCCAGCGGAAATCCATTCTGAATGATAATTTCTTTCATCGCCATGTCTGCCGGGTTCTTTGCCTGCAGGACTGTTACGACTTCGCCTTCCGGTTTTTTTTCTCCCTTTTCCCAATTGAGAAATTTTATAACTACCCGGTCTTTATCTATTGCGCCGTTTAGGTTGGAGCGGCTCACATAAAAATCAGGCACTGGCTTCTGGCTGTCGGCTTTAAAGAAAGCAAAATTTTCTTTTACTTCCAGTTCACCGATAAATTCTGTTTGTTTTCTTTCTACTACATCCTCTATTATTCCTTCTATACGGCGTCTTCCGTTGGAGTCTTTAATCTTTACTCTTACCGTATCGCCATGCATAGCTTTATTGAAATCATTTGGGCGGACCAAAACATCTTTTTCATGCCCTTCAGCTATTACATAGCCAATACCTGAGCGAGTTATATCTAAAACTCCTTTAATTAAGGAGGAAGACTTTTTCTTCCCTGTTTTTTTACTCATAAATCTATCGTCTTCTTTTTAATATTCAATATGCCTTGTATAAACTGGCAGTGACTGTCCGCAATGTACATAAATCTTATACAAAGTCGGAATGGAAGTGTTTGCTAACTGTAATATAAAAAATTTTACTTGGCATGGGTAAGATCATATCGGTTAAATGATGAAGAAAATCTCTTTTAATACAACCACATTTGCGAGAATAAGTGGCTGTATGCAATGGCATCTTCAGGGCAACTGATTTCTTATTTAATTTTACATAATTTTATAATATCTTCAAAAAAATGAAGGATGCCATCCATGTCAAAAACAACTGATCAGTTAGACACTTCTTATAATTATTTTGAATCCCTCTTTAATAATGCCGTAGAAAATAATGTATTATTAATGGATAAAAATGGAATAATTATAGCGATTAACGAAGCTTTTACAGAATGCTTTGGCTACAACTCGGAAGATATATTAGGGAAGCATGCTAAGGTGTTATTTACCCTTGAAGACAGGGAAAGAGAAAAGCCTGAAGAAGAAATCGCTAAAGTGCTCAGCGTGGGACAAGCCTCCGATGATAATTATCTTTTAAAAAAAGATAAAACTAAAG
Organism: Bacteroidota bacterium; assembly: GCA_030946565.1. The sequence goes on from JALYYM010000685.1 coordinate 6,245, forward strand.
TATGGGTATCCGGAGAGTCAGTCTTAGTAAAGAAAGAGAATAATGATGTTAGGATTTTAAAGGTCATCCAGAATATTCATGTGCAAAAGAAATCCGAAGTTTCTATACAACAACTAAATGAGTTTAATGAAAATATTTTAAGCACAATAGAAGATGTCGTGATAGTGCTTGATGCAAACATGCATATTCTAAAAACCAACAGGGCTTTTGACTCTTTATTTAAAAGCAACGAAGTAATAGTACAGACTTTAAATTTCAAAGAACTTATAAAACCCTATGATTCATTTGATGAGCTCATTCGAAATATTGAAAATGCTATTAAGAATAAAAAAGGATTTTCTAATATACC
>JALYYM010000697.1 GCA_030946565.1 Bacteroidota bacterium
TGGGTTCAAAATCTTCATCAGTAGGAAAAGGCAAAAGTGTTATCGGGGGTTTTATTCCAACAGAGGCATATCCAGCCGGCCTTGCATTAAGTAAACAAACATTGTATGTAGCAAACCTTGAAGGAGAAGGTGCAAGAGCAAGCTCAAATAAAACATACCAGGCACATCAGCAGGAGGCTACCATTTCAATAATTCCGCTTCCCGGAAAAAGTAAACTTGATTCATATACTGAAAGGGTTAAAAATGCAAACCTGCTTTTCAGAACAAGACTTTCTCAACTTTTACCACGCAGCAATATATTACCAAAGCCAGTACCGGAGCGCATTGGCGAGCCTTCTCTTTTTAAGCACGTGGTTTATATTATTAAGGAAAACAAAACTTATGACCAGGTATTGGGCGATATGGCCGAAGGTGATGGCATGAAATCTCTATGCATCTATGGCGAAAATATTACCCCCAATCAGCACCTTCTTGCAAAGCAATATTTGCTGATGGATAATTATTATGTCTCGGGTAAATCATCTGCCGAGGGTCATTCCTGGACGGATGCGGCAATCGTAACAGATTACATTGAAAAAAATGTACGTGCCTGGTTTAGAAGCTATCCGCATGTATTAGCAGATGCAATGGTTTACAACAAAGAAGGATTTCTTTGGAACAATGCATTAGACCATGGTAAGACAGTAAGAATTTATGGCGAAGCCTGTTCACCCGTGTGGCCGGCAAGTATGGGATGGAAACAAATTTATGAGCTGAGGCAACAAGGCCAGCCAATTCCTTTTAAGAACGAAAGCACTATTTCGAGAGTGCGGCCGATTATGTCACCAACGTATCCATGTTACCAGGGCCAACACTTTGCTGACCAGCTTCGTGCCGATGCTTTTATAAAAGAATTAAATGATTTCGAAAAAATGCCCGGCGATCAATTACCCCAGTTAATGATATTAGCGTTGCCAGCAGACCATACTGCAGGTTTGTTAGAAGGGTTTCCCACCCCTGCGGCAATGGTTGCGGATAACGATTTTGCTTTAGGAAGAATTGTTGAAGCGCTTACCCACAGCCGCTTTTGGGGTTCTACAGTTGTATTTGTTACACAAGATGATTCACAATCCGGCTGGGACCATGTGTCGGCTTACAGATCTACCGGGTTTGTGATAAGCCCGTATTCTCATTTGCAAAAAACTGTTCATACTAATTATAATCAAACTTGCATTGTACGTACCATCGAGCAGATATTAGGCATTCCACCAATGAATGTTATGGATGCTACAGCGTTACCGATGTTTGAGTGCTTTTCAAATAATTTTGAAAAAATATCTTTTACTGCTTTAAAAAATAATACTCCTTTAGATCAAATGAATAAAAGCGCTGCCGCACTTAATGGAAAAGCGAAAAATTATGCGCTCGTTTCTTCATCGCACAGGCTTAATGAAATTGATAATGGAAATGATGATTTATTAAACCGCATTTTATGGTTTGCCGCAAAAGGTGATAAGCCTTATCCAAGAGCAATGACGATTCCAAAGAAAGATAGAAAGGAGGAGGATGATTAAAAGAGCTGGCTTAAGATCGAGATTATAAATTAAGAAATACCTTACCTTGAAAGTCAGCCCCGTCGCTTCTTTGCGAGTCTCCCGTCGCGTCTTTGCGTCCGAAGGACCTTTGAGTTGAATAAATTTACCGGCGGCGTGCCAATCTCCTTGGGTAATGTGTTCAGAGTGTTTGCACACGAATGAAATAAACAACCTTCATTCGGTAATCTTTGCGAAAAGATAAGATTCTGCCTTACTTATTATTATAGTCTCCATTATGTATGCAACGAAATAAAAAGCGGAGCAGTAAAAGCGAGAGGAAAACCGCAACCGTCAACAGGCAGAAATCTTTTGATTTTATTTGAACGGCTTTATTCCGGAATGCTAATAATACAATACAGTAAAATCAGTACTTTCAGGTGAATATATTAGCACTTTTAAAAAAAGTTCGGATAGCAATGATCTTTTTAAAAGAAAATTTATTGTAAACCGGTTTCTTGTTCTTCTCATCTCTTCTCCAGAAAGGTTTTCGTTAGGACTTAATCTTAAAGCGACAAAAAGTGAGGTTATACAACCCAGCCTTTAGCCAATGAAACTTTCAAATTATCATCCTTGCCATCGAATCATTTTTCATGTCAGGAAATTTGCTATGCGGTATAATAGCCCTTGCTTTGATGCTGTATTTGCTATCAAGCTCTCTAAATTCTTCATATTGCCGGTTTCAATACAGGTTAAATTTCAGCCGCCGGAGACATTGATAAATTATAAAGCTAAGAGAATTTATAAATAAAATTAGCTCCACAGAATTTTCAACTTTTGGAAAGTTCAGCAAGTACTCTATACAGTTATTCACCCTTAAATAAACTTTCCAAACGTCTGGTTAGTTCTTGCAAAACTTTTGGAAAGTTCAGCATGTTTAAAATAAGCTTACATACTCCTGAATAAACTTTCCAAAAGTTTGATTGCTGCAGGCATATAAAATTTATTCTTTAGAAGGCAGGCATCTTTTTTTTCCGATACTGCATAGTTTCATAACTTCAAACTCCATTTCAAAATAACTCCATGAAAAAATTTCTGTCTCTTTTTGCCTGTCTCGTCTTCTTCCTGCAGCTTTCCGCACAGCAAAAACCTGGAAAGAAAAAAGAAACACAACCATTACCAACAATATCGTCACCCGAAGTAATTGACTCTGCATATAGAAATTTAAAATGGCGCAACATCGGTCCGTTTCGCGGAGGCCGCTCAGTAGCTGGAACAGGCGTGGTTAATGATCCATTGACGTACTATATGGGCACCACCGGCGGCGGCGTTTGGAAAACGACCGATGCAGGCAACACGTGGCAAAACATTTCTGATGGATTTTTTACAACCGGCTCGGTGGGCGCTGTTGCTGTATGCGAAGGCGAT
>JALYYM010000708.1 GCA_030946565.1 Bacteroidota bacterium
GATGGCCGTCAATTACAATCTCTCTCCTTTTAGTTATTTCAATTGTATTCGTAGGATATATTAATACGCATAATGATAAAGCATTAATAGAATCCAGGTCACAAACGCCGGCCAGGAATGCGAACACAGATAAAGGACAAGCCGGAACAGCAAATGAAAAATTAATAGCGCTCGCAAAGACTACAGGCGCCAAAAATAATGGTGGAATAAATTCCGGATCCAAATCAACGGCCTCGGCATCAACATCTTCCGGCCACTCTGAAAGACGAAACAATACTTTGCCAGGTAAACAAAATATGTCAAATGAAATAAGTCATCAAAACGATGCAGGCGTAAACAGCACATCAGTTTTACTCTCAGAAAATATCCGGCATAGCCCTTCACCAGGTTCAATAAAAGTTGCGGATTCTTATTCAGAAAATCAAAAGACAAATTTTTCAGCGGTAAATACTGATGATGTTATAACCAAAACAGAACATCTAAAACAAGTGGGAAATAATAGTGGTATTATTAGTAATGACATATCATTTGAAAAGTCAAGGATAGAGATGAGTAAGATCCCTTTAATAAATTCATTAACCCTTCTTCCTATAAATGCTCTTATTGTAGATATTACTTCTCCCGATAATTTACTGCCGGCACACGAAAGCGCTGGTGAAAATTCTTTAGTAGCCAATATATCATTACCTTCTGAACAAAAATTAAATACCAAAACACAACGAAAGCGAAATGATAAAACGACCTGGCTTTTTTATGCCACCCCTCTTTTAGGCTCTGCATCATTTAATGGTAAACATCTAACTGAAAACACTAATCAAAACACGTTATCATCACCCCAGGTTACACAAAAAGATATCCGGATAATGCACAATCCTGCAATAGGAGTTGAGGCTGGTATCCAAATGAATTATTTGTTTGCAAAAAGATTGCAATTCACTGTAGGTGCACAGTTTACCAGGTCAGGATACAACATCACTTCGAACGAAGTACACCCTACGCTGACAACGTTATTATTAAAAGACAAAGCAACGGGCGATCAGTATTCACGTAATTTCGTTACCCACTACGGAGATGGTAATGGCCAATCAACTATAACTTTACACAACTACAGTTACCAGGCATCAGTACCGATCGGTGTTCAATACCAATTGCTGGGAAACAACAAGATTCAATTTAATCTTGGTATTAATTTAGAACCGTCATTGGCTTTGAAATCGAACGCATATCTTCTGTCATCTGACGGAAGAAATTATGTCAACGTTCCCGATCTTTACCGTAGATGGAATTTAAATAGCAGCTTTTCCCCTTTTATTACATTTAAATCAGACAAATTTAAATGGAATTTAGGCCCCGTTATACGCTATCAATGGTTATCAAGTTATATAGATGATTATACTATAAAAGAACATTTAATTAATTATGGCATACGGTTGGGCATTAGCAAAGGATGTTCTTTGTTGCAATAAAATTTTTTAGTTTTCGTTTTTATTTTTTAACTATCATTTTCTAAAGTCGTTGCACCGTACCCTGCAGCGGCTTTTTTTTATTCGTAATTTTGCGAATGCAAAAATTGTCAGGAATAATTTTTCTCACCTGGATATTCTTTTGCGATTCTTGCCAGGAAGCTAAACAAAAAAATATACCAATAGAAAAATTGCCGGAAGCGCCTGTATCTTTTTTCCCTGTGACTGAATTTATAAAAGGGCAAATAAGGGAAATTGAAGATCTCCCGGTCACTCCATTAAAAATAGAAATTGAAGGAAGGCGACAAGACTCTAGCTGGATAGATAAAAAGGATATCGGAAAGTTTGCAGACCCTTTTCTACATCCTGAGATCGATTCTGCTGCTATGGCAAATCTTTTTATAGGAAAATCCTTTCTTGACCAAACAATAGATGCATTTACCTTTTCTTATGATGCAAAAACAAAGCTGCCTGATTCAATAAAGCTGATGCATTGGGACGTTTATATTGATCCGGATAAAAATAATGTCCAGCGTATTTACATGGTCAAAGAAGAGACTATCAATTCGCATGCTGTTATCATGCAGCTTACATGGGTTTCGGGTAAATGGTTTAGTATAAGAAAAATTATCCAGGTGCCTAATAAAGACCCTATAATAAAAGAACAAATAATTAAATGGGATTTTGATGAATAACGTTTTACGGAAGTAAGCCGAAAATCTTGTGAAATGACAACTGAAGTTTTCCAAACCTTAATAAAAACATTGCCCAACAACCCGGGTATTTATAAATATTTTGATGAAAAAAATGAACTCATTTATGTTGGTAAGGCTAAAAGCATCCGTAAAAGAGTAAGCTCGTATTTCACTAAGACATTTACTGGTTATAAAACCCATGAACTTGTACGGCGCATCAATAAAATAGAATTTACTATTGTCAACAACGAGCAGGATGCGTTCTTACTTGAGAATTCTCTTATAAAGCAATTTCAGCCAAGATTTAATATCAATCTTAAGGACGATAAATCATATCCGTATATCGTGATAAAAAATGAACCATTTCCCCGCGTGTTTTTGACAAGAACAAAGATTAATGACGGATCTCAATATCTTGGTCCATTTACTTCAGTAGGGCGGGTGAGGGAACTTTTGCTTTTTATTAAGCAAAATGTACAATTGAGAACTTGCAAGCTAAATTTGACGGAAGGTAATATACAAAAAGAGAAGTTCAAAGTGTGCCTGGAATATCATCTTGGTAATTGCAAAGGCCCGTGCGAAGGTTTTCAAACCGAAGAAGATTATGCGGAAGGATTGGCTCAATTAAAAAATATTATGAAGGGAAATCTAAATCCTGTAATACAACATTTTAAAAACGAGATGGAAACGCTGGCTGTAGAAATGCAATTTGAAAAAGCTGAAATAGTAAGAAAAAAGATAGATCATCTTCAAAACTATAGAGCCAGGTCACAAGTTGTAAATGAACATGTAGGTAATGCAGACGTATTTTCTATTTTAAAAGACGGGGATATAGCTTATGTAAATTATCTAA
>JALYYM010000720.1 GCA_030946565.1 Bacteroidota bacterium
TACTTCGTAAGCACCAATATGCTGCGTAATTCCACCAGCTTCACCAGCAATTACGTTTGCCTGGCGAATGTAATCAAGCAGCGAAGTTTTACCATGATCTACGTGACCCATAATAGTAACTATTGGCGGCCGCTCTACAAGGTCGTCTGCACTATCCTGCTCTTCTTCCTCATCAAACTCTGCTTCATCGTCTATGCCAATAAATTCTACTTCATAATCGAATTCGGATGCCACCAGTTCGATAACATCTGCCTCAAGCCGCTGGTTGATAGACACCATTATACCAAGGCTCATACATTTGCTAATGACATCGGCAAAACTTACATCCATAAGATTCGCGAATTCACTTACTGAAATAAATTCAGTTACTTGTAACTTATTATCTTTTACTTCCTCACCAACATTCTCAGCAGCTTCTTCACGTTTTGCACGCCGGTATTTTGCTTTGAGGCTTTTCCCCCTGCCGCCAGAACCGGCGAGCTTGGCTTGTGTTTCCTTTATTTTATCCTGTATTTCTTTTTCATCAATTTCTTTTTCTTCACGACGGGTAATAGGAGGGGCGTTCCTGTTAAATCTGCCACCTTGCGCCGGCCGGGGGCTTTGCGGGCGCTGAAAATTTCCCGGGGCATTATTGTTATTATTTCCCTGTTGTTGCTTTTTCTCAACCGGAATCCGCTTACGTTTTTTTCTTTCGTCAGAAGGCTTAGGCCTTGTATTATTATTTTGCGGAAGGTCTATTTTACCCATTATTTTCGGCCCCTCAAGTTTAGTGGCTTTAATATTGGTTATCACGACGGGCTCCGCCACTTCCGGTGTTGATATCTGGGCAAAGGTTTCAGGTTGAGCCTCGTCTGTTTTTTCTACCGCAGGTTCTGTTTGAGCAATTTTTTCTTTTGATTCCGGCTCTCTCTTAAAACCTTTCTTTGGACGGGTAGATGAATCAATAGAACTCAAATCTATCTTATCTATTATTTTCGGCCCCTCCATTTCAGGAGCGTCAATTTTTGTTATTTCCGCCCGGGCAGGCTCAGCAATAACCGGTTCTTCAACTGGAGCAGCTTCCTCCACTGGAAGGATTGCTTGTTCCTCCACAACTTCGGGGAGTGGAGCAATTACTTCAACAGGGGCTTCCTCCACTATTGGTTGAACAACAAGGATTTCTTCTTTTGGCTTAACAGTTTCTTTTTTACTAAAAGAAAGATCTTGTTCATCTCTTCTTTTTTTGAAGTCTGTTACCGCATTTTTTGGAAGATCAATTTGTTCAGCTTTTTGCTTGGCAGCTTTATCCGGTTGAAACTCTACCTGCAATACACGGTACATCTCTTCCGAAATTTTGGAACTGGGCTTTAGTTCATCTCCTTCGAAACCTTTGGACACAAGAAAGTCTACCAAGGTATCTTTACCTATGTTGAATTCCTTGGCTGCTGCCATTACCCGTGGTGTGTTTACTTCTGCCATTAAGCCACTCTTTGCCTGCTATTGAAAGAGCAGGTACTTTTGTGATTAAAATTATGTATTATAAAACCCGGTGATTTTATTACTCGTCCGCGAATTCTGCCTTCAATATTTTCTTAACCTCGTCTATGGTTTCTTTTTCCAGGTCAGTTCTACGCTCCAGTTCTTCATCAGACAATATCAAAACACTTTTTGCTGTATCACATCCTATCTTTTTTAATTCATCTATCACCCATGTTTCTATTTCATCAGTAAACTCGTCAAGATCAACATCAAATTCTTCTACCTCTCCTTCATTATCGCGGAACACATCCAGTTCCAAACCGGTAAGTTCGCAGGCAAGTTTAATATTAACTCCTCTGCGGCCAATAGCCAGAGAAACCTGGTCAGGCTTCAGATAAACATTTGCGTGTTTCGCTTCCATATCCACGTCCATGCTGGTTATTTTAGCCGGAGTAAGTGAGCGTTGAATTAACAACTGAATGTTATTCGTCCAATTAATTACGTCAATGTTTTCATTCTTTAATTCCCGCACGATGCCATGAATACGGCTACCTTTCATTCCCACACACGCACCTACAGGATCAATCCTGTCATCGAAGCTTTCAACAGCAACCTTAGCCCTTTCCCCGGGATCTCTTACAATTTTTCTTATTACGATAAGGCCATCAAAAATTTCAGGAACTTCTATTTCAAGTAATTTGGCAAGGAAAGAAATATCTGTCCTGGAAACAATAATTACAGCCTGGCTGTTTTTAAGTTCAACCTTTTTTACAACCGCACGTATCGTTTCCCCTTTTTTGAAATAGTCAGAAGGTATTTGCTCAGACTTTGGAAGAAGCATTTCATTGCCTTCCTCATCCAGCAATAATATTTCTTTTTTCCATACCTGGTAAACTTCTCCGCTAATTATTTCACCAACTCTATCCTCATATTTTTTTATAAGGATATTCTTTTTAAGATCATTAATTCGGCTTGCCAAAGTTTGCTTGCCGGCAAGTATCGCTCTTCTTCCAAATTCTTTCTGGATATCAACTTCTTCATACAACTCTTCACCCACCTGGTAATCGGGCTCTATTTTAATAGCGTCTTTATACTCAATCTCGGTTAAGGTATTATATAAATCATCATCATCCACAATCGTACGCCGGCGAAAAATTTCAAGGTCACCTTTTTGATCATTTACAATCACGTCAAAATTTTCATCTGAACCGTATTTTTTTCTGATGAGCGTTTTGAAAACATCTTCCATCACCTTCATCAAAGTGGGGCGGTCAATGTTTTCCGCATCCTTGAATTCCTGGAAGGATTCAATTAAATTAATACTTGCCATTTATCATTTTTTTTAAAAAGTTATCAGCACTGTTGCATGCCTTATCTGATTAAACTGTATTGTTATTTGTTTAGTAATTGCTTTGTTGCCTTTGCCTTCTTTCTCTTCAATTGTGATCTCTTCCTCATTCGCATTTGTTAGTTTACCTTCTTTTACAGAATCATTGTTCATCACGATGTGTAATGATCTTCCAATATTTTTTTTATACTGGCGATGCAATTTCAATGGCTCACCAACACCTGGCGATGAAACCTCGAGCGAAAAATTGCTATCTCCAAAAATCGCCGTATCCTCAATGTATTTGTAAAGAGCTTTATTTACCTGGCTGCATTTATCTATGGTAATGCCATCATCGTCATCAAGCAATACTGTGATATGATTGCCGGGAGTTATTTTTACATCCACTGGAAAAGTCGTGTCAGACTGGCTTGTGATACCGCTTACAAAATTCTCTATGTTTTTTAATGGTGTGTCGAAATTCATTCCCGCGTCAAAAAAATATTTAAAAAGAAGAAGGGAACGTTTTCGTTCCCTTCATTAATCTTTTGCTGTGCAAATATATAGCAATTACGAAATACCTTCCAAATTATGTTAAAGTGAAGTTTTAGGAATACTGTTAAAAAATTAAATATTTATTTTTGTGAAATGAACATTTTAAGACTGGCAGGCGAACTTTTTTTAATTTATATTTTATACAAATTAATTTTTGAGTTTATTATTCCTGTTTATCAATCTACAAAAAAAATAAAGAAGCAGTTTGGCGACATTCAATCTAAAATGCAAGAAGATATGAATGCTTACGCCAAGCAACAATCTTCTGCCCAACCGAAAACCGAAAAGACAAAGGAAGGAGACTACATTGACTTCGAAGAAGTGAAAAAATAAAGACCTTTACACTTACAAGCCAAGAGTTTCTACCTGCATAGACTTTTCTAATAATGCAGTTTGCATGCCTAACATTCTGGCCGTCGCAATATTTTTTTCAGTGTCATCAATAAAAAGGGTAGTAGCGGGTGAAAGATTATTTTGTTCTAAAACAAAATTATAGCAATCGGCATCCGGCTTTCTCAACCCCATTTCAAAAGAATAATATGCTTTTTCAAAGAGTACCTCAAAAGTATGTGGCCTTTGTTTTTCGTGATAAATTTTCTCAAATTTTTTGTAGTGCACCAGGTTGGTATTGCTTAATAAAAATGTTCGGTATTTCGGTTTGACGGTGGCGAGAAACAGGAGCGTCTCTTCCCTGAAATCTAATAGCATCGCATTCCAGCAGCTTTCTATTTGCTCATTGGAAATAACCATATTGGTGCAATTTCTAAACTCAGTATAAAAATCTTCTTCCGTGATTTTGCCTGTTTCAAGGCGCTTGAAAAGTACATCGGCTTTTGACTGTGAGTACATATCATCAAAGTGGTTAACGCCGGCTTTTTCAAAAGCAGATCTTGTAAGATTATAATCAATATTGAGTATTACACCACCGAGGTCGAAAATGATTGCTTCGATATTTTTCATTACCAAAGAAAAATATTTCTTTTCACTTCGTGAATTTTTCTATTTTTGCACTCCTGAAATTTTTCCTGAAAAGGAAGAGGGCCTATAGCTCAGTTGGTTAGAGCACCTGACTCATAATCAGGTGGTCCCAGGTTCAAGTCCTGGTGGGCCCACCTACAAAAGCATTTATAAAGATTTCTTTTATAAATGCTTTTTATTTTTATCATAGTTGTGATAAAGGGTCTTCCCATTAAAAAAATGGTTTACAATTTAATAGGGCAAAAACTGTGAGATTTTAATACGGATTGTTTAACCTTTCTTTAACCATGTAACAAATACTTTTGCCCACTTAACAGACTTTATGAAGAAAATTGTTTTTTTAGTTTTTAGCTGCTTATCTCTTTCTTTAGCTTTTTCGCAAGACTCTCTTACCACTACCTCTTCAATGGCCCCGAAAATCATTAAGCTGCCGAATCGGTCTGCAGATCATTTTATGATCCAGCTTTCGTCTGATCATTGGACGGGTGTGCCGGATAGTATTAGCAGTCACCAAAGTGGTTTCTCCAGGGGTTTTAATGCATACTTAATGCTTGATAAACCATTTAGGTCTTCACCAAAATTTAGTCTTGGGTTTGGCGTTGGAGTAAGTACAAGTAACATTTTCTTTAAAAAGATGAGTGTAAATCTTAAAGCCGGAGGAACGGTGTTGCCCTTTACTGCCCTCGATTCTACAGATCATTTTAAAAAATATAAACTTGTTACCACTTATGCTGAGGTTCCTTTAGAATTCAGATTTACATCTAAACCGCTTGAACCAAACAAAAGTTTTAAAATAGCCATTGGCGCCAAGGTAGGAACTGCGATAAATGTACACACGAAAGGCAAAACCCTGGAGGATAAAAACAACCAGGCCATAAATAGTTATATCCAAAAAGAAAATACTAAACGCCTGATAAATGGCACCCGCTTCACAGGAACCGCCAGGGTTGGTTATGGGGTCATATCTCTTTTTGGAACTTATCAACTTAATAATGTGTTGAAAGACGGAGCAGGCGCAAATATGAAATTGTACCAGGTTGGTATTACCTTAAGCGGGCTTTAATTTTTTCACCATTCTCTCTTGCAGGTGTCCCAGGTTATTATTATGATCACGCGGTAATAGAATCATTATTTTTATGCAAACATTTTACTATTGATTGAAAAAAAGATACAGTATAATAAGTCTATCAACGTGGTGCTGGTAGGCGTAATTCAGAAGGATCAAACTGAAGAAACGGTTGCTGAATATATGGCAGAACTGAAATTCTTAGCTGAAACTGCCGGGGCTCATGCAATCAAATCATTTACACAAAAGCTTTCACATCCGGATAGCAAAACCTTTGTGGGCAAAGGAAAGCTGGAAGAAATAAAAAATTATATTTCTTCAAAAAATATAGAACTTATAATCTTTGATGATGAACTAACCGGCTCACAGATCACCAATATAGAAAAAGCTTTGCAGGTTACGACTATAGACCGCAGCGATCTTATACTTGACATATTTGCTTCACGGGCAAAAACTGCGCAGGCGAAGGTGCAGGTTGAACTTGCACAGTATCAGTATATTTTACCAAGGCTTAAAGGAATGTGGAAACACCTGGAAAGGCAGGGTGGAGGCATAGGGAGCAGGGGCCCGGGCGAAACAGAAATTGAAACAGACAGGCGTATTGTAAAAGATAAAATCAGCCTCTTACGGAAACGGCTAAACGAAATTGACAAACAAGCGTTCACACAAAGAAAAGAAAGAGGTGAATTTATAAGAGTCGCGTTAGTTGGCTATACCAATGTTGGCAAATCAACCATTATGAATTTGCTTAGCAAAAGCGATGTATTTGCTGAAAATAAATTATTTGCCACGCTTGATACAACAACCCGAAAGGTGGTGCTAGGCCACACCCCATTCTTGCTAAGCGACACAGTGGGCTTTATCAGAAAGCTTCCCCACCATCTTATAGAAAGTTTTAAAAGTACCCTTGATGAGGTGAAAGAAGCCGATATGCTTTTGCATGTTGTTGATATTTCTCATCCACAATTTGAAGAGCAGTTAGCAGTTGTTAATAAAACTTTGCATGAACTAAAGAGTGACGAAAAGCCGATGATCACTATTTTTAATAAGATGGATCAATACGAGAAAATTACATTTGATAAATGGCTTGAGCCGGAAGTCAAAGAAGAAATACTTAAAGAACTCCAACAGAAATGGCAGGCACAAACAGAAGGCAGATGTGTGTTCATCTCAGCAACAGAAAAAAGTAATATCGCAGAACTGAAACAAATTATTTTGAATGCCACCCGCACTATGTACCAGGAAAAATATCCTTATAAAGCAGAGTTTTTTTATTAAGATAAATGAAACCCGAAAAGAAATACAGGTGGCATAAAATTGCGGTGGCATTTTCAGAATTGTCATTTGGTAAAAATGATCTTGCTGAAATAGAAGTAGGGGAAAAAAAAATATGCATTGCTAAAAAGGGAGAAGTAATCAGAGCTTGTGCGGCAACCTGTCCCCATGCGGGTGG
>JALYYM010000555.1 GCA_030946565.1 Bacteroidota bacterium
ACTAAGGTGGTTCCTTCTTCATTTACCGCTTTATCTACTTCTTCTTCGCTCACTAATTCATCAAAACCGTAAGTCGTTAACTCCTGCTTCATCGGTATTACTATTTGTTCTGGATACATTTTTTTAACTTTTTTAGAGTGCAAATTTACAGCACTTACGTGTTATAAAATCATTTGTTCAATGAACATTTTAGAAATTTTGTCATAAAAAAATTTGCATTAAGCCATAATGGCTTATAAAATTGGAGAATTTTCTACTGGTATTTAATTTGATCATACAGTGTAAATTTTTAAAAAATAAAATCAACAATATGACACTTGTAAAATTCAACCAACCCGGGGCAAAAACTTTAAATAGTTTCCTGGACAGCTTTTTAAGCGACAACCCTTATTCACAGAGTAATAATTTTAATTTCCCTGCTGTGAATATCAACGAAAGCAAAGATGATTATCAATTGGAATTTAATGTTCCCGGAAGAAATAAAGAGGACTTTAAAATTACCGTTGAGAAGAACATCCTTACTTTTTCTTACGATAAAAAAGAAGAAGCAAAAGATGAAAACAAAAAGCAGGTAAAAAAAGAATTCAGCCTTCAATCATTCAAAAGGTCTTTTACCTTAGATGAAAAGATTGCCGCTGATAATATTGCTGCTAAATATGAAAACGGAATTCTCACACTAACGCTGCCAAAAAAAGAAGAAGTAAAAATTCAACCTAAAGAAATAGCTATCAGCTAATTTCCGCGAAACAGATCTACAAACCTCTCAATAATGGGAGGTTTTTTTTATGGCTCAGGCAGTTTGTCATTTTCGTCAAATATTTCTTTAATATGAAATTGTAAATCCGGTAATTTAGTTTCAACGATATCCCAAACAATATCATAATCTATCCCGAAATAATCGTGTATTAGTTTATCTCTCGGTCCAGCTATTTTTCTCCATTCTATATGAGAATAAATTGCCTTAAATTCTGCATCTACCTTTTTTGCAACTTCTCCTATTATTTCCAAGCTTCTAATAAGCGCCCGGCAGAGCACTGCATCGTTAAGTACTTCCTCTTTCTCCTTACCCTTAGTTTTCGTTAGTACAAAATCAACTTCATCCTGCATGTGGTGCAGCAATTCCAGATTCGAGATTAACATTTTCTACCTGCTTTAAAATGTGGGGACCAATGTATTTACTCAAAGATTGTCGCGTTGCTAATTCTACTGTTCTTCCCAGCAGTTCTTCAAGATAAAAAGATAACCCTATAAAATTGTCATAAGTCTTTTTATCTTGTTCAAATTCTACTAAAAAATCCACATCACTATCCTTCTTTATATTGGTACCCATTGCAAAAGAACCGAACAAACCTAATTCCTTTACACCAAATGCTTTTATATCCTCGCAATTAACAGTTAATTGCTGAAGTAATAATTGTTTGGTATGTATTGGTGCTGGCATCTTACAAATTTACTTTTAAAAATAAAACTTTTAACAGGAGGGTAATTTGAATATTAGCTTGAACCAGTAAGCCTTTATTTATACCCCAATATCTTAAGCATACTCTGGGCAGTTTGTTCTTTGGCATATACCCAATCTATCAACTTGCCGTTTTTATCCTTATCAACAATTATATGTTTGGGTGAAGGGATCATGCAATGTTTAATTCCGCCATAGCCGCTTATCTGGTCTTGGTAAGCACCTGTATGGAAGAAGCCCAGATACAAGGGCTCGCCATTTCCGACTTTAGGTAAAAAAACTTCGTTGATATGCTCTTCCGAATCATAATAATCGTGGCTGTCACAGGTTATTCCGCCAAGCGTTACCCGTTGATATTCTTCATTCCATTTATTTATAGGAAGCAGTAAAAACTTCTCTCCTATTCCCCATGTATCCGGCAGCGTGGTAATAAAAGATGAATCAATCATGTACCACGTTTCGCGGTCATTTTGTTTTTTCTCACCTATTACGCTATAAATATGCGCCATGCTTTCTCCAACTGTATAGCTGCCAAACTCTGTAAAAATATTGGGCATCGGCACCTTTGTTCTTTTGCAGGCTACCTTTATATTCCGTACGATTTCGTTTATCATAAACTGGTAGTCGTATTCAAAACCCAAAGAGTGTTTTATGGGAAAACCACCACCAATATTTATTGAGTCAAGCTCCGGGCAAATTTTTCTTAGCTGGCAATAAAGATTGATGATCTTATTAAGCTCACTCCAATAGTAGATGTCGTCTTTAATACCCTTGTTTAAAAAAATGTGCAGCATTTTTAGCTGGAACCTGTGTTCATTTCCTTCTATTTCATCAACATAAAATTCCAGTATATCTTTTGCACGTATGCCTAACCGTGAGGTATAAAAAGGAAAGGTTGGCTCTTCTTCTGCCGCCACCCGTATTCCTATATTAAAAGGAACTCTCACCGACTTTCTATAAGCAGCAAGTTCATCTTTATTATCAAGTACGGGTATCACATTTTTGAAACCTGTATTTAGTAACCTGGCAATCCTGCTTATGTAGGGTTTTTGCTTAAAGCCATTGCAAATAATAAAAATATCCTTTGTAATTTTTTTGGCTTCGTAAAGTTTATGAACAATATCTATGTCGTAGGCATACGAAGTCTCAAGATGAATATTATGTTCCAGTGCCTCCTGCACAATAAAAGAGAAGTGAGAACTTTTTGTGCAATAACAGTAATTATAATCGCCCTCGTATTTATGTTTTTTAAAAGCGTTAGCAAACATTTTCTTCGCCTTATTTATTTGCATTCCTATTTTGGGTAAATAGGTCATCTTTAATGGCGTTCCGTATTTATCAATCAAAGCTTTTATATCCACATCATTGTATTGGAGATAATCATCTTTAAGATTGTAATCTTCCTGGGGGAAATTAAACGTCTGGTTTACTAAGGCATTATAGGAATTAGTCATTAAGATTTTTTGAAATTTTAAGTTTTACAAATGTAAACGAATGATGTATTCTCTAAAACAAAAAAACCGCTTCATTTACGAAACGGTTTATAAAGTAATACTTTCAAATTATTTAACTGATTGAATAAGGCTCTTGAAACTTTCAGGTTCGTTCATTGCCATGTCTGCAAGAATTTTCCTGTTAAGCCCAATGTTTTTCTCAGTAAGCTTATGGATAAACTGGCTATAGTTCATTCCTTCTTCTCTCACTGCAGCATTAATACGTGCGATCCACAAAGTGCGGTATTCACGCTTCTTAAGTTTGCGGCCTACGTAGCTGTAGGTCATTCCTTTCTCCATTACATTTTTCGCAACGGTGTATACATTTTTCCTCTTACCATAATATCCTTTGGCAGCTTTAAGAATTCTTTTTCTTCTCGCTCTTGAAGCAACCGAATTTACTGAACGTGGCATTGTTAATATTTTTAATTGTTACCGGTTTTCCGGCTAATTTTTTAAACTTAATTCCTTCTAAGGTATTGTCCTTGTCCCCCGTTTCCATCGGAGTCCTTTGGACAGGGGTTGGCCGGCTCTATTTCATCCTAAGCAACCTCATAACAAACGGACGGTTTGCTGCGCTTACGATACCCGTTTTACGCAAACTGCGTTTACGCTTCGTTGATTTTTTTGTTAAGATGTGTCTTTTGAAAGCTTTCTGATAAGTAATTTCACCTGTACCGGTTACTTTAAAGCGCTTCTTGGCGCTGGAGTTGGTTTTAACCTTTGGCATTATAGTATTTTTATTTTTACACCCTGCCGGCGTTTCCGAACAGACGGAAAACTTAT
>JALYYM010000734.1 GCA_030946565.1 Bacteroidota bacterium
GAGTTTGTAATTACTGATATCATCAATGAATACTACGGCCCACGTGCTGTACGGCGCATATCTCTCACCGCCGTGCTACTGATCGCTTATGCGTTTCTTATGTATTTTTTAGCGATAGCGTTGCCACCGGCAAAAGTATGGCTGGATAGCAGTAAGGCACAGGGCGTGGAAAACATACAGACATCCTTCAATGCAGTCTTTGGCCAGAATATGCGCATCATTGTGGGAAGCATTGTTGCCTTCTTAGTAAGCCAGGTGGTAGATGTCACCGTGTTTCACAAAATAAAAAAAGTTACCGGCGATAAACATTTATGGTTGCGTGCAACAGGCTCTACGCTTGTATCACAGCTTGTTGACAGCTACATTGTTTTATTCATTGCCTTCAGTGGAATATTCGACTGGCAACTAATTTTAGCGGTGGGCATAATGAATTATTTGTACAAGTTTTTTATGGCGCTTGTATTAACGCCGGTAATTTATTGGGTAGAAAAAAGAATTGAAAAATATGTAGGCCATGATACTGCAAAAGAAATGAAGCTGGCAGCAATGGGAAGAGGTAAGGATTTTCAGAACATACCTGCGGCAGGATAAGGTTACAATGGCGAATGTATTTTTAAAAGCTAAAATATACTTGCATTCAAATAATCTATAAAATTTTGTATGAAATCGATTAGAACATTTTTCAACGTAACGATAGCGATTATATTTTTTACCAGTTGCAGTTATACTAAAAACATAGCATCAACAGAAAAAGGCGCGGCGAATTCAAACACTCCCAACGCAAGTCTCAAAGAAACTTATTGGAAACTTACAGAATTAATGGGCAAAACTGTCACCATGGATTCCGCTAATCAAAAAGAAATTCATCTTGTATTAAAGAAAGATGGAACAGTCCAGGGCTTTGCAGGTTGCAATGGATTCGGCGGTACCTACATAGCAAAAAATGATTTCAATATTTCTTTCAGCGACATGATTCATACCATGATGGCCTGCCCCACGCTTGATACCGAAAATGAATTATTTATTGTACTAAAAACGGTTGACAATTATTATGTAACAGGCGATACGCTCACACTTAACAAAGCAAAAATGGCACCCATGGCGAAGTTCGTGGCGATTTATTTAAAATAAGTTCCGTGAAAATTAACTCAAGAGCTTTTATATTTCGCTTGTAAAATTTGGTAGAAGATAATTTAATCCCAGAATATTTGTAAAATCAACCGTATTTCGGGTAATAATTGTAAACTCATAAACCAAAGCAATTGCGGCAATAATACATGAGCACATTAGTGTCAATTAAGAATTTCTATCCCATTCATTGCTTGCTGCCGTATATAATCATTAAATTTTTTTCCCTTCTTCCTCAGTAAAATGCCTTTGTACTTAGCTGCATTCTTGTTCTTCAATAAGTTCATCCCTACACTCTTCTTAGAATGCATAAATAAAAAAGATACTGCAGTCCTGAGACTTTATAAAAAAGGAATGTTTGGTCTTAATAAGATAGAATTATCAATCCTGATAGTACCTAATTTATGTAGCTTTATTCCATAAATCCGGAATATATGAGACTAATCCTATTTACACTGCTGATTTTTTTCTGCCCGTCAATTTATTCGCAACAAGTTTCTATAGACACTTTGACAAACGCACAGGCAAAGGTAAATACCTATATCCCTATTCCTGTCTATGGCATTACTTCATCCGGTAATGTGTATGGCGCCGGGATTAATCTAACTAGTAATGATAACGGGAAAACATCTCCTGCACAAATTGTACGAATAGACTTTGGTAACAAAAAAATAAGTTATAAAACATGGCCTGATATTTTGTCAAATAACGGACCTTTTTGGATCGCATCGCATGACGGAATGAAAAATGTATACTTGTCAATGAACAATCCTTTAAGAAAGATCTTTAAACTTAATTTGCAAGATTCTATTCAATTCAAAGACCTTGGTAACGCATTTGCAGATGGTCATACATTAGCTTACTCTATGAGCCTTGGCCGGGATGGGATGATGTACTTTGGTGGAAGTAGCGGATCAACTTACTGGAGTAGCTATAACCCCACAACAAATACTTTTGAAAAACATCCCCCCATTGATCCTGATAATAATTATGTGCTTTCGATTGCGGGCGATAGTGATTATGTTTATGCCCAAACAGGGCAGCGAACTTCAGTACAGCTTTGGTCAATAAGGAAAAAAGATGAATTCAAAAAACTTCTGATCAAGATTACAAATTTAACCAGGATAGAGTTATATACCCGCGAAGATGGAATTTATGCGTCATGTAATTCTGATACGCTAAAGGGTATATTCAAGTTGATAAAAGGAGACTTAATAAAAATTGACAGAATTCCATCAACCAAAAATATTACAGGGGACGAAGTAAATATTGAACTTCATCCAAAAATAAAAACTGTATTTAATGCGGTTAAGAGTCAAATTTTTTTTTCTTTCAATGACAAACCGTTTGATAGCATTACAATTTCTTCTTCATCAAATGTCGTTCCTGCCAGAAAAATATTTTCATTTTCCAACGATCACGACAACATTTATTTCGTTGGAGATTATTATGGTAATTACTATCGTTATAGCTTAAAAAACCATGCCTCGTATCTCCTGGGATCTACAGGGTATAATGTATATTCCTACCTGCAAATTAATGACAGCATCATGTATTTTGGTGGCTACCCCAGCGGATATCTTATGAGATGGAATCGCTACCAGCCATGGACCACTAATAAATTCATTGACAATAAATTAATTGAGGCCATTGATGCAAACGCCAATCCTAAAATTGTCGGTTACTGGAAAAGCAGTGCTAAACCGCCAGCTGGCTTTCACCATACAGAACAATTGGTTGAAGACGCCTTTGGTAATATTGTAGGCGCGGGTAATGTTATACGAATTGGCAATGCTGCATCTATTGGCGTATATTATATCGCAAAAGACAGCATGTATGGCGTAGCTTATAACGCGTATACGGGTATGGGATATGCAAGTATAGCCGAATGGAAACACCTCATCATTTATGCTATGAATAACCAATATGGTAAAAACCCCAGGTTATATTTTTACAATTCGGCCAGCAATAAAATGACAGACAGCCTTGACTTAGGGTATGAAGATTATGGTAATATTCATGTGAAGGGTGACACATTATACGGAATAGCCAACGACAGGATTTATACCCTAAATTTATCTGAAAAGAAAATATTGGATACCGCCAGTTATCCTAAAAATTCGATTTCGAACTCTTATTTCTTATCAGACGGAAGTGCAATCGTTAATACGAAAAATAAACTAACTTCTTCGATTTTAAAAACAATTTCTCTCCCCTATTCCAACTATTGCGAAGCAAACAGTTTGATATATGGAGTTAGTGGAAACTTTATTATTCGGATCAGCGGCATGTTAAAATAAAAAGCCCAAATCTCTCCAGGCATTTTGCTCTATAATTTTAAATTTCTTATGGCCCACTGTTGGCCAATGTTTGGCAGAAAAGGTCTTGGGCTTTAGCTATAGTTGTGTGCCTGAATCCGAAAGAGAGTTTAAACGTTTACTCAACTACCTTTTGTATGTTTAAATTATAAAACTGCCCATTAAAAAACCATTTCTTTCACCATACCTGCCACTATTTTATCAATTGGCAGCGTTACACTTTCGGCAGAGAAATTATCCCAGTCAACAAAACGAAACGTTTCTATTTCATTTTTCTCTTTATAAATTTTTAATTGATCTTCATCAAAATCAAATTCTTTGTTGCGCAACGGAGCTTTTATTTCTTCCAGCGCTT
>JALYYM010000759.1 GCA_030946565.1 Bacteroidota bacterium
TCTGCCCAGGGCAATGGTTGTTGAAATTTCCACATTAACTTTTCCCATTCCTGTACTTTTTCGTTACCTGCATCCATCGCCGCTTTTGTTTCAAAATTAAAATCATCGGATGTTTCCATGATCATAAATAAACGATTACCCGTGCGATAAATTTCCATATCAAGAATGCCTGCATCAGTAATACTTTTTTTTATTTCCGGCCACACCTTTGTATGATAGTCTTCATACTCTTTAATTAATCCGGTATTATCTTTCAGATCAAGGGCCAGGCAAAATCTTTTCATAAAAATATTTTAATGTGCTATCGACAATTTTAATTTTTCCACATTAATATTTTTCATGGCGAAAAGAAAGACAACAATAAAACATGCAGCAGGCACCAGGTAAGCAGTTTGTATGCTACTCGCATCTGAAATTCTTCCCATGATTACCGGGAAGATGGCGCCTCCAACAATTGACATAATGATTAAAGAAGAGCCTTCTTTTGTTTTTGAACCAAGCCCCCGGATGCCTAATGAAAAAATAGTTGGGAACATAATAGACATAAAAAATTCAACTCCCGTTAACGCATACACGGAGATTTTTCCTGCTGAGGCAACGGCGCCTATTAACAATATAATATTAATGATGCTGTAGATGGCTAATAGTTTCGGTGGTGAAATAAATTTCATAAGAAATGTTCCTGCGAAGCGGCCAATCATAAATCCAAGCAAAGCTCCCGACAAAAATAGGGCGGCTGTTTTTTCTTCCAACCCTGCAACTCTTTCAGAAAAACGTATAAAAAAACTGCTGACGCAAACCTGCGCACCTACATAAAAAAATTGTGCTAACACACCAAACACCAAATTCTTTTCTTTTAAAATAGAGCCTTCTACTTCGAGTGAATTATCTTGTTCTTTAATTTCAGGAAGTTTAGTTTTATATAAAAACACCGCTACCAGCAACACCACTATTCCGATAATTATGTAAGGAATCTTTACGGCGGATGCTTCGTGATTCAGATAATCATTCAATTGTTGTGTGCTCATAGCAGCTTCCTGCGTTTTAGTTAATGTCTTACCGGATAATATAAAAAAGCCACCCATGAGTGGTGCTAAAAATGCTGCAAGCCCATTAAATGATTGTGCAAAATTTAAACGCTGTGTGGAAGTTGCGGGATCTCCAAGCACTGTGATATAGGGGTTTGCAGCCGTTTCCAAAAAAGCCAGGCCACAGGCTATGATAAAAATTGCCAATAAAAAAAACGCATACGACCTTGTAACTGCAGCCGGAAAAAATAAGAAAGCACCCAAGGCAAATAATATTAGCCCCAAAATAATTCCACCTTTATATCCATAACGCTGCATGAATTTTCCCGCGGGCAATGCCAGTAAGAAATACGCTATGTAAGATGCAGAATCTACAAAGGCCGATTGAACGTCAGATAGCTGGCAAGCCTTTTTTAAGTGAGGAATTAAAATGGGATTAAGGTTCAGGGCAAATCCCCATAAAAAGAAAAGAGAAGTAACCAATATAATGGCAACATGTTTATTAGCTGGCATAGAAAAAAAGTTAGATCAATTAGAGCGGTCGTTTATTAAAACAATATTGAAATATGATTTATCCATTACAATCTCAAAAGCTTCTACATATTCTCAATCCCATTTTTAAAATTAAGGCAAACTTACTTATCCCGTTTAACCTAATTGATCTCTGAAGATTTAGTCCCGAATTTAATTTGCATATAGCATTGTCAACTTGTAAGAAGTTTTATAATAAGATGCTGTGGTTATAACAATTTAACTAATTCTTACCAGCAGCTTACATTAATTTGGTTTTCCAAACACGGGCGATCTCTTAACTTTAAACTGCATTATAGAATATATGCGCCGAAACTTTACCCTCTTTATCTTACTCATTTTCTCTTCTGCTGCTTCGGCTCAATCCCATAAAGTATTTGGCAAAATAATAAACACGAAGCTTGAGCCGCTCGCTTTTGTAAGCGTGGAAGTGAAGGAGGTAAAAACAGGCACTACTTCTCACGAAGATGGCATGTATCAACTGGAACTTGATGAAGGAAAATATGATCTTGTCTTCAGCATTATTGGCTACAAGCCGCAGTTAGTAACCATCATCATAGGCAATCAGGATTTAGAGAAAAATATTATTCTTGAAAACGATAATTCGCAAGGGCTTACCGAGGTAGTTATAAAAGGAAAAGACAGGGCAGATGAAATCATCAGGAACGTGATCAGGAACAAGGATAATATAATGTCCGCTGCCGGTGCTTACTCATGCAAAATCTACATAAAAGCAGTGCAGGAAGATTCTTCACAAAAGAAAAAGAATAAACCTTCCAATAATAAAGATGCACACGATACAGCAAATGCTGATCTTAAAAGAATGGCGATGGAAGAGATTGCCCTTACCTATGATTACGAATCGCCGCAGCATACAAAAGAAGAGCGCACAGGTGTTACTAAAGGAAAGAAAGCAGATGGCTTATTTTACTTATCAACCACCGGGGGTGATTTTAATTTTTATAACAACCTGCTTAGGGTTCCGGGAGTCGCAGATGTGCCTATTCTTTCTCCCATAAGCTACAGTGGCTTACTGGCATATAAATTTAAAACGCTGGCGATAAAAACCGAAGGTGGTAAAAAGATTTTTATCATTAGTGTAAAACCGCGCCAGCTAAGCAATGCAACAGTGGAAGGCGAAGTAACTATAGCGGATAGCTCCTGGGTAATACTCCATACGCAATTCAGTTTTCCAAAATACCATTTGCCTGAGTACGATGTATTTGAAGTGGCCCAGGATTATGGCCTCATAGATAATCGTGCATGGATGATCGTTAGGCAGCAATTTACTTATATGTCAAAGGCGGGTAAAAACAAAGTTTCCGGTACCACTACGGTCTCTTATAAAAACTATGAATTGAATAAAACATTTCCTGGTAAATATTTTGGAGCAGAAGTTAGCGTCACCGCACAAGAGGCTTACGAAAGAGACAGCACCTTCTGGCAAACCAACCGTACGGAACCGCTTACACAAAAAGAGCTTCGCTTCGTGAGGTATAAAGACAGCATCTACACAGCTACGCACACAAAAAGTTATTTAGATTCCATGGACAAGGTGATCAATAAAATCACGCTTAAGAATGCATTGTTTCGCGGGCAAATATTTAATGATCATGAAAAGGAGAGAAGATGGTTTATTCCGCCACTGGTCTCGCTTTATCAACCTTTGCAGTTTGGCGGCAGCCGCATATATCTTTCCTTTATGTATAATAAAGGATATTCATCAAAACAAAATATTTCCTTATGGACCAATGTTAGTTACGGCCTTCGTAATCATGATGTGAACGGCAGCATCAGATTTGCCAAATTATATAATCCAATTAAGCGCAGCTACTATACGGTAACGATCGAAAGGAACTTTCAATATATTTTCCAGGGCGATGCGTGGATCAACCTGCTAAAGCGCAGCAATGTTTACCTGAATAATAATTTTGGTTTGGGACATAACTTTGAAATTGTGAATGGCTTGTATTTGTTTACGGACGCCAACATCGCCTTTCGAAGATCGCTGAGCGATTATAAAACCAATTCAAATATTGACAGCCTGTTTGGTGACATATTGGATAATAATCAGGCTATTTATTTCAAACCTTATAATGCTTTATACGGACAAGTGAGGCTTCAATACACGCCGCACCAGCGCTACATACGCGAGCCAAAAGAAAAAATTATTCTTGGGTCAAAATGGCCTACATTTTATATTTCATGGCGTAAAGGAATACCGGGTATGCTTGGTAGTGAGGTAAACTTTGATTACCTGGAAACGGGAATGGAGCAGGAGATAAAGCTGGGGCTGGCGGGTGTTTCAAGATATAGTATTAGGACCGGAACTTTCCTTAATCGGAGTGATCTGCGGCTGGTGGATTATAAGTTTCAGCGACGGGGCGACCCGGTGTTATTTTTAAATCCCAGCGAAGCTTTCCAGTCGCTGGATTCTACGTTTCCTGTTTTCAATCGCTTTTATGAAGCGCATTACGTACATGATTTTAATGGAGCCATTATCAGCAAGATTCCATTGTTGAGAAAGTTACAATTACATGAAGTAGCAGGCGCTGGATTTTTAATTGCTCCCGAGCGTAACCTTCGCTATGGAGAAACCTTCGCGGGCATAGAGCGTGTGTTTAAATGGCCCTTTAATCCTTTGACTAAATTTAAACTTGGAGTTTACGTAGTTGGTTCTGCCGCTAACAAATTCAGTAACCCTGTTCAATTTAAAATTGGCGTGACCACGTGGGATAAAGTAAGGAACAAGTGGTTTTAGCCGTCGGTACGGCGATAGCCGTCAGACGGCTAAAACCTGAACATGTTTAAAAATTACGTACAGGTCTATTCCATCCAAAATCTCTCAATAAAAAAAACCGTTCACTTTCGCAAACGGCTTCTAATATAAGGTGGATTATGTGAGAAGTTTACGCTTCTACCGGCTCACGGCTGGCTTTTTTATTTACACTCTTTTCTGCAATGCGGGTTAAAGTTTCATCCGCGTTTTTTTCTTCTTGTAAAGTTTCATGCAAGAGTTTAGCTGCATCATCATAACCTAATGTTTTAGCAAGTCTAACGAGACCGCCATAGGTGGCGATTTCATAATGTTCTGCTTTTTGTCCAGCGAAAATAAGTCCTACATCTCTTTGGGCGGAGTTCTTATCTGTTTCATCAATGATCTCCTCGCCTTCATCTACAATGCCTGCCATAGCCGGGCATTTGGTGGCATTCACATCTTCACCTATTATACTGAAAACTTTTTCCAGCCGCTGTATTTGAGTTTTAGTTTCTTTAAGGTGTGAAGCAAAAGCGTTTTTCAATTCCTGCGTGGTAGCAGCTTCTTCCATTTTAGGTAAGGTTTTTACCAACTTCTTTTCAGCCCATAAAATATCCTGTAATTGTAGTTTAAAGAACTCATTCAACTTCGAATCTGCAAGAGATATATTGTTAGTAGTTGTGTTTCTGTTGTTGTTATTTGTTTCTGTATTCATCTGTTATTAAAAAATTTTATTGTTAAAAAATATTGTTTGTTGCTTATGTAAAGCATGTATATAATATAAGTTAAAAAGATTGGAATTCCAAATACGGGAGACCATTTCTAATATTTAAACAAAGGAAAAGCGAGAAACTAACTGTAAAGGCTAAACGTAATTTTTTTAGATTGTAATTGCAAATGTTTATATAAACGAAAGCAAAAGTGTTTTTTATAAACAAGGTATTCGGCAAAACTGTAAAAAATCTAACGGCCTGGCATAAACGAAGCTTTTTAACCCCACCAGAAGGCTGCAGCTATTAAAAGATAAAGACCTATCAATGCTACACCTTCCAGCCAGATAGATTCTCCATCAAA
>JALYYM010000026.1 GCA_030946565.1 Bacteroidota bacterium
TTGAAATAGCAAAAACAGTTGCAGAAAAAATAGGGCTTGAGTTGCTGACGATAAAAGTGAAGGCATTGAATTTAAAAAATTCTGATGTTGCCGATAGCAATATTGGTGAGCCCTATTCAGATTCATCCCTGATTAATCAATATTATTTGTCAAAAGAAGCAAGAAAATATGCGACCGTCTTCTTAACAGGAGATGGCGGTGATGAAGCTTTCGCGGGATATAATGAATATGTATCGGCATTCAATAAAAAAAATTTGTTTGCCTTAACGGGATTTTTTTCTCAGCATTTAGATAAATTCATAAATCCTTTATTAGACAATGATGCAAATTTTGCGCAGCAATTATCAAAGCTGAACCTGGGATTTCCAGGCCTTGGTAAGGCAATAAGAAATAATTTTAATGATCCTATTCTGCAAAAAGTTTTAAATCCAAAATATAAATTACCGACTGACAAAATTTCAAGCCAGGTGTCTTCTTTTTGGAATGAAACTGAACATCTCTCTTTTATTAAAAAGATGCAATACCTGGATTACAAAAATTACCTTGAACCAGATGTGTTGGTAAAAGTAGACAGGGCTACCATGCTTAATTCAATTGAAGCAAGAAGTCCTTTTTTGGATTACAGATTGGTGGAGCTCGCCTTTCAGATCCCGGAGAAACATAACATTAGAGGCACGATGGGTAAACAACTCCTTAGAAAATTAGCGGAAAAGCACTTACCCGCATCTGTTACCCGTTCCCCAAAAAGAGGGTTTGGTTTACCTATCAGAGAATGGATTAACGATGAAACAATAGCGGCGCTTAAACAGTTGCATAAAAAGAATAATCATGATTTTTTTGACGAGGATATACTTAATAAATATGTATTTCAAAAAAACACTAAAAGAGATCTAAGCGGTCTACATTGGAAGATAAGAATGTTTGAAGAATGGTATAGTAACAGTATGACCGAAGTACATACACATGTCAAAGATTAATATAATTTTCGCGATACGATCGTTGAGTATAGGGGGAGCTGAGAGACAATTTATAGAACTGGTAAAAGGGATAAATAAAAGGAAATTTAACGTGCTGGTTTGTAGCATGTCCACCGGAATACTCGATACAGAAATTTCAGGGATTGAAAGTATAAACCTCAAATGCTTTAATAAAAAAGGCAGATATGATATTAGAAGTTATTATAAATACATTCAAACTATAAAGAAATTTAAACCGCACATTATTTATTCTTTTCTGTCCGATCTTAATCTCATTTCATTTATTTGTTCTAAAATTTCCTCGTCAAAAAGTAAGCTGGTGTGGGGTATCAGAGGTTCTATTCCCGATCAAAATTTATATGGAGCTTTTGCTAAAATGATTTTTAATTTTCAGAAATTCATTTCATCTGAAATTGATCTGATTATATTCAATTCATACGTTGCAGAAAAAAAACACCGGCTCGCAGGGTTCCATCCAAAATGCTCCGCGGTGATTCAAAATGGAATTGATTCGAAAAGATTCTTTAATAATCATTTTTTGAGAGAGAATTTCCGTCTCAAATATGGCCTTAAAAGTACAGATATCGCCATTGGAATTACAAGTAGAATTGATCCGATAAAAGGCTATGTTGAATTTTGTACGGCCGCTGCCAATTTGTTAAAAAAGTATCCTAATGTTGCGTTCTTCTCTATTGGATACGGAGATAATGATATCCAAAAGAAATGCGAACATATTTTATCAGGCTCTAATCAGACAAGATTTTACTGGCTAGGGAAACACCTTAAACCGGAATACTTTATGCCGGGGTGGGATATTTATTGTTCGGCTTCTTTACCAGGTGAAGGCTTCCCGAATGCAATTGCTGAGGCTATGCTTTGTGAATTAGCGCCCGTGGTGACAGATAGTGGCGATTCTAAAATGATCGTAAGTGAAGTAGGGCTTGTGGCTAACTGTGGGGATGCTGCAGACCTGGAAAGTAAATTAGAAGAAATGATACGCAACCACCATTTAAAAGATATTGGCTTAAAAAGCAGGGAGAGAATTCTTAAATTTTTTTCGATTGACAAAATGGTAGATGCTACTGAAGAAGATTTAATTAAAATAGCAGTAAGATAAAGAAATGATAAATCAAGAATCAAAAGATGTAAAATCATTCTTTGAAGTCCCCCAAAAATATCTTCACAAGAATTTTGGCATAAGAATACGTCGCGACATCATTCAAAATGCGGTTAAAAATTATAATTTTAAAAATGTATTGGATATAGGATGTGGTGACGGCAGCATTTCATTACCATTAATCACCAGAGAGAAAAGCTTAGACCTGGCTGATTTATCAGTAAATATGCTAAAGGTTGCTCAGTCAAATATCCCTAAAGAATTATTAGGAAATGTAACCTTACACAATACAAGCCTTGAACAATTTGAGACCACCAAAAAATTCGATTTAATATTGGCCATTGGATTACTGGCACATGTTCCGGATATAGCAAGTGCTATTGGAATTCTTCAGGAAATGTTATCCTCAAAAGGGCATCTTATAATACAGTTCTCTGACTATAGCAAGTTAACCACGAAAATGTCATTCATGACTCGCAGCTCAAAGTTGCACCCATTAAATAAAATATACAAAAGCGACCTAATAGAATTGGCAGTAAAAAATGATTTAGCGATAAAATCACAAATAAGGTTCGCTTCTATTTTGCCTGGAATGGGTTATTTAAACGATCAATTTCTATACAAATTTTGCCAGATTAGCATTAATAATAATTTTTTATCATTTTACAATAGTGAATATCTTTTGGTACTAACTCAAAAATGATTGCCTCTCAATGAAAATTTTATTTTTAGGAGATATACAGCACCCCAATTCAAAAAATTGGATTTCTGCATTAGAGAAATATGGAAAATGTGAAATCATAACCTGGTCTCTTCCGTGGCCTTATGGTATTTGGAGTAAATTTAAAAGAATTAGCGCGTGGTTTTTGGCATTCAGGTCAATTCGCCAAATAATAAAGAGAGAAGCTCCTGATTTAGTGATAGGATATCGGTTGACCAGCTATGGATTTATAGCCGGATATAGTAAGCATCCCATTATCGTAACAGCAGCGCAGGGGAACTCGGATGTAAATGGACCGCTAAGTAATAATTTTTTAGGCATCTTTTTTAAAAGGAAACTGGCTTTATATGCGACAAGAAATTCCAAGTTAGTACATGCCTGGGCGGAAAATATGGCTGAAAGCATTTATGGGTTGGGTGTTCCAAAAAATAAAGTGCTTGTGCTGCACAGAGGAATTGATCTCGCAAATTTTACTGCACCTGATACATGTTTTTTTGAACGACTTGAACTTATTGTTACAAGAGCTTTATATAAAGAATACCGGCATGATATAATTTTAAAAGCCTTAAAAATAATTGTGGCAAAGCACATCCCCGTAAAACTTAAAATAATAGGGATTGGCGTTGAAGAAAATAATATTAAGAAATTAATTAAAGAGCTTGATCTGGAAGCGCACGTTAGATTGTTGGGACAATTAAATAATATTCAGTTGAACGAGGAATTAAATAAAAGTAATGTCTATGTCTCAATGCCGATTACTGAAGGGCTTTCATCTTCTCTTATTGAAGCTATGGCTTGTAAATGTGTTCCCGTAGTAAGTGATCTGTACGCAAATAGGATTTGGGTAAAACATAATGATAATGGCTTTTTAGTGCCGGTAGATGATGTCGTTAAATTAGCAGAAGTTTTTGAAAATATCTTCACTAATAAAAATTCGTTCACCAAAATCCTGGAACGGAATAGAAAAATGGTTGAAGAAAAATGCTCTCAGGAAGTTAACACAAAGATATTCGTCTCTCATTACTCTGAATTAATAAATAAGGAAAAATCATGTGTGGGATAGGAGGTTTAATACATTTTGACAAAAATAAAACTGTAGGAGAAAGTCTGCTTCAAAGAATGAGCGCAAGCCTTGAACATCGGGGTCCCGATGATTCAGGAATTTTTATGGATGGGCCCGCCGGGCTGGTATTTCGCAGATTAGCCATCCTCGATTTATCTGCTAATGGCCATCAACCATTTGCAAGCGCCGATGGAAGGTTTCAAATTGTTTTTAATGGAGAGATCTACAATTATCTTGAGTTTAAACCTGAACTTGAAAAAGAAGGGTTTCGATTTCATTCCAAATGCGATACAGAAGTGTTGTTATATCTCTACATCAAATATGGTCCGGCTATGCTCGATAAACTCAACGGAATGTTTGCATTTTGCATCTGGGATAAAGAAGAGCAAAGTTTTTTTCTTGCAAGGGATCGCTGCGGAGTTAAACCGTTGTATTATGCCCATTACATGAATAGCTTCTATTTTGCATCGGAGCAAAAAGCTATAATTATTTGCGGAGTTCCTAAAGATATTCAGGAAGAGCAACTAAATGAATTAGTTCTTTACAGGTTTATCAGTGGGGAAAAAACGCTATACAAGCATATTAATAAACTGTTGCCAGGCCACTACCTTATGGTAAAAGACGGAAACATTCAAATCAAGCGGTGGTGGAATTTGTCACAAAAGATTGCTGAAGCCAGAAATCATTTGCCGGATAATGCATACGAGTGGTTTTCCGAAACGTTTAAGAGCTCTTTAAAGTATCGGATGATCAGTGATGTACCAGTAGGTGTTTTATTAAGCGGCGGTCTTGATTCTAGTAGTATTGTTGCAGGATTACATAGCCAGGGATATGAAAACCTTTCGACGTTTACAGTTGGCTTCAATGAGAAAGCCTACAACGAGGGAAACCTGGCAAAATTAGTAGCCAAAAAGTTTAATTTTAAGTATCACGAAATAATATTAGATGCCAATCAGGTATATAATTCGTTGAAACAGGCAGCCTGGTTTCACGATGAGCCACTCGTTCATCAAAATGATGCGCAGATGTTAGCCATATCCCAATATGCTAAAAAATATGTTTCTGTTTTATTATCTGGTGAAGCAGCAGATGAACTGATGGGCGGGTATGTTCGCTACAAGCCGCTTAAGTATTTAAAATATAAAAATGTTTTAACCCCATTGTTGAATATCATCTCCCGGCTGTATGGGAGCACCCGAGTCAAAAAACTGATGCGATTTTATGATATGCAAAATCGCGAAGGAGTACTGGTAAATTCATGTAGTCTATACCCTCATGATTTCGCTGCTTTGAATATCCCGATTCATTCTAACGAAAAATCTGATCAATATCGTTCCACTATTTTGAAAGAAGCAGAATCAGTCTATCCAGCCAACCCTGTTCGTCAGGCTATGTATTTGGATCAGCATACTTTCAT
Organism: Bacteroidota bacterium; assembly: GCA_030946565.1. The sequence goes on from JALYYM010000026.1 coordinate 5,296, forward strand.
GTGTTCCTTGTTAGACAGAAACGATAGAATGTCTATGGGTGCTTCCATTGAATGCAGGGTGCCGTTTTTAGATTACAGGCTTGTAGAAATGATAGGGGCTTTGCCTTCGTCTTATTTATTAAGAGGCAGAAAAGGAAAATATCTTTTATACAATTCCTTTGCTAAGAAATTGCCGGTTGAAATAAGAGAATACAAAAAAAATGGCTTTGCAGTACCTTGGGAGTACTATTTAAGTAATAATAATTTATTTAAAGAAGAATTAGAGCAAATGAAAAAAAATCCAATTTTTGAAGTGGGATTACTCAAACATATTGATATTAAGAATTTGATAAAAGGGTTTGAGGCAAAACAAACAATTTCTACAACGCTATTAAGGCAGATGTTAATGATTCATTTTTGGTATAAATATTTATACATGCAATTATAGTTGGTTAAGTTCAATAGTGATCAAGCTATTCAGAGATCTATAAAATGCATTCTATATTTTATTACATGTCCGTTTACCTAAGTTAAGGGAAACTTGAGTTTATTCGAAAAAATACTAGCATTTAAAGGCTTTCGCATTTCCAAAGCAAAAGAGGAACTTGATAATTTAAGATCATTACATGTAGAAGACTTTTTAAAATGGCGGGAAAAAAAAAGATGGGATATTGTAAAATTCCATTATGAAAATAATCCTTTTTACAAAAATATATTTCAGGAAAAACTGCCGGAACGTTGGACTGATCTTCCTGTAATTACAAAAGCAATGATTCAAAAGCCTTTGCCCGAAATGATAACTCCGCAATTCAGCTTCGATAATTGCTACATTAGCAATACTTCAGGATC